>NZ_JABLTF010000001.1:0-4449 GCF_024085615.1 Psychrobacter sp. PSP | reverse complement strand
CTTCTGCTTCTTTTAAAATGGATACTATTTGGGTCTCAGTCATTCGTTTGCTCATATCAAAACTCCTTATGGGTATTTTATAAGAAATTCTACGTTTGAGCTGTGTTATTTTAGGGGATAGTTACACTTATTCGCCGTGCCCAAGGCAAGGCTGATAATCAAGTGACGGTTGGCAATTTAAGTTTAGATACCGCGCACAAACGGGTCATGATGGATGGTAGCCCTATCGATTTAACCGCAAAGGAGTACATGCTTCTCACTACCTTTATGCTATCGCCTGAAAAAGTCATGTCCAAAAATGAGCTTGAGGATTCGTTATATGGCTGGGGCGGCGAAGTTGAAAGTAACGCCATTGAGTTTTTGATTCATAGTTTACGCAAAAAGGTCGGACAAGATAGAATCAAAAATGTTCGTGGCCTTGGATGGTATATCAGCAATGCCTAAATTTCGTAAGCCCTTTAACTCATTACAGTTCCAACTTATCTTTTGGTCTGTTGTGTCATTATTACTACTGGCAATAGTGGCTGGTGGTTATGGATTTTGGTACAGCTATAACGAGATAAATGACTTTCAGGATGATAACTTAAAAAATACTGCTGCCTTATTAGAGCAGTCGCTTAATATTAGTGGTTTAAATAATAATGCTGCTTATTCATACAGTGACGAGCATGCCCGCAGCAACATTCACTTTGATACCGATGACGATGATGGTGCGATCACCGTTGATATAGTCATACTCTCCGCCTCACTCAATAACGGGGTAGAAGATTATCAGAACGTTCAAAGCGATGATGAGCATGATTACTCAGAACCTATACCGTTGGCATTAGTAAATAGCGTTCCACAAGGGATAAGCGATCAAAACATTGACGGTCATTCTTGGCGAACCTATAGAAATGATGTCAAGATTGAGTCTTTAGATACTGATGAAGAAGTGGCTCTAATTTTGCGCCAACAGACAGATTTACAGGATGATTTAGCCAAAGCTAGTGCCTTACAGTCTTTTTTACCCCTTATTATCGGTATAGCATTATTACTGCTTTTACTGCCTTTTATCATGTGGCGCATGATGAAACCTGTGCGTCAATTGCATCATGAGATAAGCGCACGTAATGAGAATGACCTAAGTCCTTTATCGATTGGTAGACTGCCCTCTGAATTGCTGCCACTAGCCGAATCGTTAAATAGATTATTGGCTATAGTCAAAATTAGTATTGAACGTCAGCAACGCTTTATCGCTGATGCTGCCCATGAACTGCGCTCGCCGCTGACTGCCATCTCACTACAATTACAACGATTACAGCGTATTAGTAATGATAACGTTATGTCGGAAGGCCTCGATAAACTGGCTATTCGCTTGAGGCGTAATCAAAGTTTGGTTGAGCAATTATTAACGCTCGCTCGTGCTGGTAATATCAATACCGAGCTTGGTACCGAGACAACAGCAACCAATGTTAAATCTATTATCGAACAAGTCATAGGGTTACTCATTCCTATTGCTGATAATAAGAACATCGAACTAACTGTCGACTTACAGTCAAGTAGCAAAGTAAAGATAGATGAGACATCATTATTAATGCTCATAAAAAACCTGATTCAAAACGCTATTATTTATACGCTAGATAATGGTCAAGTCATGGTTAAACTCTATCAACTTGAGCAAAACTCAGGCAGTTTGGATAAATCGGCTTTAAATGCTCAATATAATTTTGGCTCACATGTGATTCAATCTGGGAAATTAAATGATATATCCAAGACGCTAGATAACAAATTAGTATTACAGATCATAGATTCAGGCGCAGGCATTGACCCTAGTGATTATGAGAAAGCTTTTGAACCCTTTATACGGCTTAATCAAGTGATTAGTGCAGCTGATCAATTTAGCGACAGTAAACTTAACAATAGTATAAGCGCTTCAAGATCAGATAGCGCAAGTAAGCAATCACAGGAAATAGAAGGTACAGGACTTGGGCTCTCTATTGTTAAATCAATCTGTGAGCAGGCAGGTATCGATGTCTTTATGAAGGACTCTAATTCTGAGATTTTAAACTTACATGATAATCGAGGACTTTGTATAACTTTGATCTTTTAAACTCATACATAGAAATTTTAATAGATCTAAATAGTTGCATCTTCACACTTTCTTAACATCTCTATTGATAATTTAGTGACATCTACAACGTAACATTAAATTTGTTTACTAATAGAGTGAATCTAACGTAAGCATCCGACCATCCCATCTTTTCCTCACTTAAAAAATGCGAGATAGTGTCCACGATTAATAATCGTGGACACTAACATGACAACACAACCACCTAACAAACCCAAACGTAGAACTTACAGTGCTGAGTTTAAAGAACTTTTAGTACAAGAAGCTGAAGGTTCAGGGCGATCAATTGCCAGTATCGCTCGAGACCATGGCATCAACCAGAACCTTCTCCATAACTGGAAACGTCAGCATCACCGCAACAAGACTGAAACTGGCATATTACCTGCTGCCATAAACAGTCCTGCTGATCCAAACTCCTGCTTTATCCCAATCCGCCTTGAACCTCAAGCAACTCATCTGTCCTCACCCTCCGTCATACAAAACATCAAGCTGCAAATCAGAGCCCCAGGACCTGGGTCCATAAGCCTTACTATTGCCCAAATAGACACCCAAAGTTTGATTGACCTTGAACCGCCCCGACTTTATCGGAGGCTGATTTACTTTAGTCAGGCAGCAATGCCTGACAGGATTAAATTATCATAATACCGCTTTTCAAACTCAAAGGGCGACACATATCCAATCGTGCTATGCAGTCGTGTTTTGTTAAACCAATCGACCCATTCAAGGGTTGCCAGTTCAACATCGTTCACACTAGACCAGCTCTCTTTCAAATAATGAATCACCTCAGACTTGTACAGCCCATTGACCGTTTCAGCCAGTGCGTTGTCATAAGAATCACCCGTAGTGCCAACAGAGGCAATCACACCGCAGTCAGCCATCTTATCTGTGTAGCGAATGGATAAATACTGAACCCCTCGATCACTGTGATGAATCACATCTTTGGGATTATTCCTATCTGCTACCACTTGATTGAGCGCGGCCATCACCATATCGGTGTTCATGCGATTGGATACTTTCCAGCCCACAATGGCACGAGCGAACACATCAATAATAAAAGCAGTATAAACCCAGCCACTCAGTGTCTTGATATAGGTAAAATCTGCAACCCAAAGCTGATTAGGACGATGGGCATTAAAGTTACGATTGACCAAGTCGTCAGCACGCTTTTGGTCGTCACGGCTGTTGGTGGTAATCTTACCCTTACCGCGCCAGATGCCTTGCATACCATACTGCTTCATTAAACGCTCGACGGTGCAACGAGCAACCTTTACGCCATCAGCCTTCATCTGCTGCCAGACTTTACGAACACCGTAACGGCATTTACTGTCTTGCCAAATACGTTTAATCTCTCTGAGATAATAGTCATCATGCTGACTGCGTAATGAGCGCTTCTCAGGGCGGTCCTCTAAGTCTTTAGCACGGTAGTAGGTTGATGGGGCAATCGGTAGTACTCTACAAATCAGCTCGACCCCATAACTACCTCTATAGTCATCAATAAACTGAACCATTATCTGGGTGGACGGCCCTTCTCCGCCTGGGCTTCAAGACCAGCAGCCTTACGTATAATCTCATTGGCTTGCTTGAGCTCTTTGTTCTCTCGTTCAAGCTCTTTGATACGCTCTTTGTCACTTTGAGCTTGTACTGAGGCAGGAATAGTTTGATCTATGTGCTTTTTATGCCATGACCGCAGGGTTTCAGGCGTACAGCCAATCTTAGGTGCAATTGCTTGAATAGCTGACCAGGTGGAAGGATAGTCGCTTAATGCTTCAATCAGCATGCGAACGGCGCGGTCTTTAATCTCGGGGGTGTAGTGTCGTGTTTTCATCGTTGTATTCTCTCAGAATGTTGAGTCTCCGACAATACCGGGGCGGTTCATTATGTAGCGAAATATTGTTGGTAATACCTTGAAAATTTAAAAAGATAAACCAATATATATAAATTATAAGGAGATTACGTATGGTCCATGATGATTCATTTCGAATACTAACTTTAACTGGTGGAGGTTTTCGAGGTTTGTACACCGCTAAAGTTCTAGAAGAGCTGGAAAACGAGTATGGTTATCCTATAGGTAGATTTTTTAACTTAATCGCCGGTACTTCTATAGGTGGAATCCTAGCTCTTGCAGTTGCTGCTGAAATACCCATGTCAGATGTGGTTAAGCTTTTTGAACAACATGGTGATAAGATTTTTAAGAAAAGAAAGGAAGACAAGCTATGAGCTATGCTGAAGAAACCGTAGAGGTAAACTTGGTAAACTAAGCGTATTAATCGGAGTTTACCATGACCAAGAAAGTAAGAACCTACAGTGACGAATTTAAAGCAGAAGCCGTTAAGAAGATA
>NZ_JABLTF010000002.1:0-2726 GCF_024085615.1 Psychrobacter sp. PSP | reverse complement strand
AAGACTGGATCAAGGTTTATAACAACGAAAGACCCCATGATTCACTTAATGATATGACACCTGCTGAGTACAGGCAGGTGGCTTAATAATTCTACGATGATGTTGTGTTAAGAATGGGGTATTTACACAGTAATATGGGTCGATTTACCTGATAAAAATAGTGATGTTAGGATGCGTAGTCTTGAAAATAAGAACGTCAATAAACACGAAATCCGTATTATTAAAGAATTATTATCCAAAATACATACTAATAGTGATGAAAATTATTCAATTAAGATACTGAGCCCTTATGTAAATCAAGTGAATATGATCAATAACCTGGTTGAAAAGAGTGAGATAAATAGCTGTTTTTCGAGCAAACATAATGATCAAGACATAGCAAAAACAGTAGACTCTTATCAGGGTGATCAGGCCGACGTTATTATCATTAGCCTAGTAAGGCATAATAGTTGTCAGCCTATTACTTCTGCTTTGGGTTTTTTATCAGATATGCGCAGAATGAACGTACTGCTGAGTAGAGCTAAACATAAAATGATTATTGTTGGCTGTTTCGGTTTATTCAGATATTGGCAGCTGCTTGAAAATAAAGCTTATGCTAACAATAGGGGTTATTTGGACGATATGGATAGGGACTTTTTGAATCTCTTTGTTGAAATGTTTGTTGATGATTTTGAATTAATGAATGATCATTCAATTGATACTGAAAATAAGGTATTTAATAACATTAACTTTGTTCAATCAAAATCATTTTTGGGCCTCTAATGAATAAAGAAAACACTATAAAATATACGATTGCTATCCCATTCCTTACTAATGAATATACATTTAGTATTAGTAGAAAAACCAATTGGTCAATTATCGATTACCTTTTCTTAAAAGAGTTAAGTCAAAGAGAGATGACTGTTAAGAGTCTTAGCGACTTCTCCAATCTAGAAACTCAAGTTGTCATTCAGATTTTACTACCCATGTGCAATGTCGGGTGGATTGATATTGTTACTTCTAGAGACAGTTTTATTTTTAGAATAACGGAAATGGGTGAGATAGCTTATTCTTTAAGCGTTAAAGAACATGAACTCATTTGTAAGGTCGATAAATATCAAAGAAAAAGAGAAGTTTTTGTAGATTATTTTGATAACTATTACAGCGTTTATAGTTTTGACTCCCTTTTGCTTACTCATGCAAGGTATATGAGTGAGATTAATAAAAACAAGAATATAGTTACCTTGCCTATAGATGATAGCAATTCTTATCCCAAGTACACAAAAATGTATAGCGTTATGGCCAGGGAGCATGAAAAAATAGACAACGTACGTGACGAGGCTGTATATACATTAACTACTAAGAAATATTTACTGGTAGATATGTTGTATATAGAAGGTCGTAAGGAAGGAAGGATAATCGATGACAACAAAGTAAAGAAGCTGAATGAAAAGCTTATTAGACAAATCACAAATACACTTCCAGCTATAGTCAAGGATGATAATTCTTTGCTTAAAGCACCTTTGCGCAAAGATGGAAATAACTATGAAATCAAGGTTATTGCCAAGAGAGGCGATGTAGATTTTGTTTACGGCGGTCACAACACCAAAGCCAAGCTCATTGAGCTAATCCAGTCCTCTACTGACTTTCTAGTCATTCACTCTACTTTCATAGGTAAATGGTGCATTGTCAATGATGATGGCTATACTCATCTTTTTCTAGAAATTAAAGAGGCTTTGAAACGAGGTGTTCAAGTTTATATTTTATGGGGCAAAAGTAATGCAGAAGAAACAGATGAAAACTTTGAAAAATCAGATAGTGAAGATAAGGCTGTTGAAAAAAAATTAAGAGATTTTAATGAAAGCTGCCACCAGGAAGGCATGCTAAATGTTGTAAATTATAATGACTTCAGACGTACCGACTCGCATGCAAAGTTCGTTATAACCAATCATGTAGACAAGGGGTTGTGTACTATGGTCAGTTCATGCAACTTCTTATATGCAAAATTTGAAAGATTTGAGGCGTCAGTTGTTGTTTGCAATGATCAATTTACTAAATATTTTTTAGAGATCGCTGCTAATATTTGCTGTGGAAAAAGCACTTTTGACAGCAAAGTGCGTAAGGAGTTTCGGGGGCTTTCAAGCAATATAGCTGATACGCCAAATGACGTTGATATTCCTAACAATGAAAAGCTGGAGCTGCGATTAGTGCTAAAGCACCAGCATCATAGTTATATTGACTTAGCCGCTCAAGCAAAAAACAAGATATATATTATAAGTGACTTTATAAACACCTCACCTATAAGGCCTATATTTGATGCTTTAAAAAAGTCGGAAGCTAAAAAATATTATTATTACTCTAAGAAATCAAGTTATATCGATCATTCAGAAATTGTTGAGATGCATGATGATCTGAAGTCTGCCGACTCTCTATCTCAATTGGGTGCGCATCATTCCAATAGTCATGCCAAGGTATTAGCTTGGGATAATAATGACTTGCTGATTACTAGCTTAAATTGGCTGTCTGCAAGTGCCCCTAATAACCTTGTAGAGATTTACCATGAAATAGGTGTTTATGTTCAAGGTTGGGATGTAGCTAAAGATTTTATTAAAGTATTTAGAAGCTTAGATTAACACATGAAGTGCAATACCAAATGCAAGGTGAAAAAAAGACCTAGATGCGCTAGCATCAAAGTTTTTATCCACCGACCAAAGTGAGATTGCAACCATGAGCTATACACATCTAAG
>NZ_JABLTF010000012.1:0-65203 GCF_024085615.1 Psychrobacter sp. PSP | reverse complement strand
GCTTGGATAATGCGCTGATGGAGGGGTTCTTTGGTACGCTGAAGTGCGAGACGATTTATATTGAGAAACCAAAATCGATTGAGCAGTTAGAACAACAGATTCATGAGTATATGCATTATTACAATAATGAGCGTATTCAACTCAAACTAAAAGGACTGAGCCCTGTGCAGTACAGAACTCAGTCCTTGGTATAAACTAAACCGTCCAAGTTTCGGGGGTCAGTTCATATCGTGGGGCTTTTTGGTTCTTTGCATTAAATTTTTTGTTTAATGCTTCAGGTTTAGAGATGGCGCGCCATAAAATTACAAATAGCGCATCAAACTCTGCATTTAATGGCGTCTCTGTTTGGCGAATGGTATGCATTAAGCCAAGTCGACTAATAAATCCCATAAACACATCGAAGAGTATGTGCAGTGGGACAGTGTCATTGAGCACCCCACGATTTTGACCATCTTCTAATACCGCCAAAAACGCGCCAATTAACTCTTTGTTTTCATAGATTGCGATATTACGTATACGCGAGGCCGACACAGAAGACAGCACCATCACCGCATCTGGATGCGAGTCTACAAAATCAAAGCAGACCCACAGCGTCTTACGTAGACGATCTTGTACGCTATCAATCCCTTGCAGATGATCCATGATGCGAGCGGCTAATCTGCCGAGCACAATATCCATAATGGTATAAAACAGCGTTTGCTTGTCCCCGAAGTACTTGTAGAGCGTTTGCAAGGAAACATTTGCAGACTTTGCAATCTGCGCCATCGTCACCTCATTAGCATCAAATCCTGCAAAGACCTTACGAACGGCCTGTTCAATTTTATCCAAAGTTGCGGGTCGCATATCGGATAGGGGTGCTAGCGATCGCGTTTGCGTGGGGCTATCTGACTGATTAAAGGTTTTCATATTTATCGCTTCTTAAAGTATTGGTTATTTGATACGTCCTATCAGTTAAGTGATTTTCTCGATAATCTAACGTGATTAAATTAATGAGTAATTTGAATTACCATTTTTATTTAATATATTGCGAAGTGGTTTTTCATAGCCTAGTATAAGACTCGTATATTAATAAATACAAAGAATTTATCGCATATCTATAACGGTAATATAAATTACCATAACTTAAAAAATGGCTTGGATATAGCTGTTATTCATTCAATCTTGTCAAGGATAGACATCATGAGTATCGAAAAATTTACCCCAAACTGGATGACCGAAGAACATCAGATGGTGTATGACAGCGCCTTGAAAATGTTTCAATCTTGGGAGCCAAAGGATGAGCAGTGGCGCAAAAACGGCATGATCGATCGTGCTGCGTGGGAAGAAGCGGGCGAGATGGGGTTTTTGTGTGCGGCAATACCAAGCGAGTATGGCGGCGGCGGCGGCGATTTCGGTCATGAAGCCGCGCTCATCTACGCACAGACTGAGGCCAATCAGTCAGGATTTGGCGGTATGGTGCATTCAGGTATTGTCGCGCCTTATATTTTAGCCCATGGTACTGAAGCACAAAAACAAGCGTGGTTACCAAAAATGGCAACGGGCGAATATATTGGCGCTATCGCCATGACTGAGCCTGGCACTGGCTCCGACCTACAAAACATCAAAACCTATGCAGTAAAAGACGGTGATGATTACATTATCAATGGCTCTAAGACTTTTATCACCAATGGTCAGCACGCCAATCTTATCTTATTAGCATGCAAAACAGACCGTGAAAAAGGCGCGCAAGGTGTCTCACTTATCATCGTAGAAACGGACAACGTAGAAGGGTTTGAACGTGGGCGCAATCTCGATAAGATTGGTCTGACCTCTCAAGATACCTCAGAGCTTTTCTTTAGCAATGTCCGTGTACCGCAAACCAACCTGTTGGGTACGGTGGAAGGCATGGGCTTTATACAGATGATGCAAGAGCTGCCACGTGAGCGCCTCATCATTGCGCTATCAGGGGTCGGTTCGATGAAGCTGGCTATCAATCTAACACTAGATTATGTAAAGGGCCGTGAAGCCTTTGGCAAACCTATTTGGAAATTTCAAAACACCCGTTTTAAGATGGCTGAATGCTATGCCGATTATCTCGCTGCCAGTACCATGTGTGATGCGGCAGTCGATGCGATGTTAGATGGCAAACTGTCTGTACCGCATGCTTCATTGATCAAATACTGGGTCACCGAAAAACAGTGCGAAGTCATCGATGAATGCGTGCAGCTGTTTGGTGGCTATGGCTATATGACCGAGTATCCTATCGCCCGTTTATATGCTGATGCGCGCGTGCAAAAAATCTATGGCGGCACCAATGAGATTATGAAAGAGTTGGCATCACGCTTTATGTAGACGCTTATATTATAAGACTACGATAGTTATTGTTTATTTAAAAAATAAAAAAAGGATTTTTTATGACTGAGACTGCTTATATTTATGATGCTATCCGCACGCCACGCGGCAAAGGAAAAAAGGACGGCTCTTTGTATCAGGCGTCACCAATCTGGCTGACACGTACCTTATTAAAGGAGATGGAGCAGCGTCATAATTTGGATACCAGTTTGGTCGATGATGTGGTGCTTGGCTGCGTGACCCCAGTGGGCGAGCAAGGCTCTGATATTGCGCGTATCGCCGTCATTGATGCTGGTTGGGCACAAAGTGTGGCTGGGTTAACTTTGTCTCGGTTTTGTGCCTCTGGTCTGGAGTCTATTAATCTTGCGGCTGCCAAAGTCATGTCAGGTATGGAAGACATGGTAGTGGCAGGCGGTGTGGAGTCTATGAGCCGTGTGCCGATGGGCTCTGATGGCGGTGCTTGGTACATGGATCCGCGTGTGAATGAAGCGACGCATTTCGTGCCGCAAGGGGTGGGCGCGGATACCATTGCAACGCTCAAAGGCTTTAGCCGTAGCGATGTCGATGCTTTTGCCACCGAATCACATCGCCGCGCAGCAAAGGCTTGGGAGAACGGCTATTACGACAAATCTGTTGTCCCTGTCACCGATATCAATGGCATGATGCTATTGGATAAAGACGAAACCATCCGTCCTAATACCCATGTCGAAACCTTAGCGGGTCTTAAACCTTCTTTTATTATGCCGGGAAAAATGGGCTTTGATAGTGTGATATTAGACCGATACACCACGATTGAAACCGTGAATCATGTGCATCATGCGGGTAATTCTTCTGGCATCGTTGATGGGGCGGCGATTTGTTTGGTCGGTAGCGCGGCGGCTGGGCAAAAAGCAGGACTAAAACCACGCGCCAAAATCACAATGGCCTCAGTCATTGGTTCAGAGCCTGCCATTATGCTGACAGGTCCAACGCCAGCTTGCCAAAAAGCCCTCGATAAAGCGGGCATGCAAGCCTCTGACATAGACCTTTGGGAGATTAATGAAGCATTCGCTGCTGTGCCGATGAATACCGCTGATGATTTTGGAATCTCGCTTGATATTGTCAACGTCAATGGTGGTGCAATCGCTATGGGTCATCCGCTTGGGGCAACGGGCGCGATGCTAATGACGACAGTCCTTGATGAGTTGGAACGCCGCGACTTACAGACTGCTATGATTACGCTATGTGTGGGCGGTGGTATGGGAATTGCCACTATTATCGAGCGTGTTTAACCTTTCTCTAAAATAGACTGAAAACCAATTAGACTAAAACGCAATATACAAAGAATCATTTAAGGGATAAAAATGATGACAAATAACCAAACAGTAGATAGCGTAATAGCCATTAACGCATTAGATAACTTCTCCGTCCAGCATGATGACGAGGGTGTCGTCACCGTTACGATTGACCAAAGCAAACGCAAAATGAATGTCATTGGTGATGGCTTTACGGAGGCATTCGCCACGATAGTTGATAGTTTTATCAATGATGACGCCGCCACAGGCTTAATTCTCACATCGGCCAAAGACACCTTTGTGGTTGGCGCAGATATTGATCAATTGAACCAGATAGAGACAGCGGAGCAAGCATTTACATTGACCGAGGAATTAAAAGGGAGTTTGCGTACGCTTGAGACCTCAGGTAAACCCGTCGTCGCTGCTATGACAGGAACCGCATTAGGCGGTGGTTTAGAGTTGGCACTTGCCTGTCATTATCGTATTGCCATTGACACGCCTAAGACCAAGCTTGGTTTGCCTGAGGTGAAACTGGGCTTGTTACCTGGCGGCGGCGGTACTCAGCGCTTACCAAGGTTGGTCGGTATTCAAGTAGCACTGGAGCTGATGACGCAAGGCAAAGAATTGCGACCAGCAGCGGCAAAAGATATTGGACTTATTGATGCAATAGCCACTGATCGAGCAGATATGCTGAAGCAAGCAAAAAACTGGATTCAAAACAATCCAAGCGCGCAGCAGCCATGGGATGAGAAGGGTTTTAAAATTCCTGGCGGCGATAGTAAGCATCCTAGCGTTGTACCGATATTCTCTATCGCCCCAGCCATGGCCAATCAAAAATCTCACGGCAACTATCCAGCGATTACTCATATCATGTCTTGTGTGTTTGAAGGATGCCTAGTGGATATCGATACAGGGCTTGAGATTGAGTCGCGTTATTTTGCTGCTTGTGTGCTGTCGACTGAATCTAAAAACATGATTAACACCTTATGGACGCAGCTGAATAGCATCAAAAAAGGTCAGTCTCGACCTCAAGGGTTTGAGCAGACCCAAACCAAAAAGGTCGGTATCTTAGGGGCTGGCATGATGGGCGCTGGCATCGCTTATGTCACTGCCAAAGCAGGTATAGATGTCGCGTTATTGGACACGGAAATTGCCAATGCAGAAAAAGGCAAAGCGTACTCTGCTAATATTTTGGATAAAGCCATCAGCCGACAGCGCGCTACCGAAGAGAAAAAACAAGCTCTCCTAAAACGTATCACGCCAACCGTCTCTTACGATGATTTAGCTGATTGTGATCTCATCATCGAAGCGGTGTTCGAAAACCGAGAAATCAAAGCCAAATGTACCCAGCAGAGTGAAGCAGTGATTTCAAACACGGCTATTTATGCGTCTAATACCTCAACACTACCGATTACTGGGCTAGCAAAAGCCAGTACACGACCAAACCAGTTTATCGGTCTGCATTTTTTCTCGCCAGTAGATAAGATGCCGCTCGTTGAGATTATCGTAGGCGCGCAAACTGATGATGAAACGTTGGCCAAAGCCTTTGATTATGTTGTGCAAATAGGCAAAACGCCTATCGTCGTCAATGACAGTCACGGCTTTTATACCTCGCGGGTATTTGGCACCTATGTATCAGAGGGTATCGCAATGCTAGGAGAGGGTGTGCATCCGCGTAGCATCGAAGTTGCCGGACTAAAAACAGGTATGCCGATGCCGCCCTTAGCATTACAAGATGAAGTGTCGTTAAGCCTAGCGTTGCATGTCAGCGAACAACAGCAGGTAGATATGGCAGCCGAAGGCAAGTCCGTTGCTGTGCGCCCTTCTTACAAGATACTAAAGACGCTGGTCAATGAGCATGGGCGCGAGGGCAAGAAAAATGGCAAAGGGTTTTATGATTATCCAGAAGACGGTGATAAGCATCTATGGCCTGAGTTGATAAACTTATATCCGCCAAAGTCAGAGCAACCGTCGCAGCAAGATTTGGTTGATCGTTTGATGTTTATTCAAGCCAATGAATCTGCCAAATGCTATGAGGAAAACGTCGTGCGCTCAGTTGCCGACACCAATATAGGGTCTATCTTTGGCTGGGGGTTTGCACCGCATCACGGGGGCACGCTACAGTTTATCAATGCGATGGGCGTCAATGAATTCATCAAACGTAGTTGCGAGCTTGCGGCAACATACGGTGAACGGTTTGAGCCTGCCCAGATATTGTTAGACATGGCAGCCAAAGGCGAGGCGTTCTCCGATGACTGATACGCATTTATCAAATCATGATCAAATGGCAGATTGTCTACAAGGGTTACGAGTGATCGATCTGACTCGTAACCTACCTGGGCCATTTGCCACGCGCCTGCTTGCGGACTTGGGTGCGGACGTTCTTAAAATCGAACCCAAACAAGGTGATCCTGCTCGCGTATTTGGTGAGTTATTCGCAGCTTTGAACCACGGTAAGACGACTGAAAAGCATGATTTTCATGATCCCGAAGCGATTGAAGCTATTAAGGCACATCTCAAAGAAGCTGACCTGATGCTAGACAGCTTTCGCCCAGGTGTCTTAGCAGAAATGGGATTAGATACTAAAACCCTGCATGTCATCAACCCAAAGCTGGTAATGGTATCTATTACTGGCTATGGTATCGCAGGCAGTTACGCAAAAGAAGGTGTCTACTTAGAAAGTGCTGAGCCAAAAAATAGCTCTCAAATAAATCATAATTGGTCTGATAAGGCCGGTCATGATATTAATTTTATGGCTATGAGTGGTGTGCTTGATCAGTTAAAAACAGCTCAGGGTGAGCAGGCTATGCCCAATGTCCAGTTTGCGGACTTGGCAGGTGGTAGTGATACAGCAGTGATAGCACTGTTGGCTGCTGTATTTGCCGCGCAGCGTACCGGAAAAGGACGACATATTGCGATTAGCATGACGCACAGTTTGTACAATCATATGGTCATGCCAAAGGTGACGGGTAAGCTAATCAGTCGTTTTTCAGGTGACAATTCAAATAGTGCTTCAAATAATACTTCAAGTACAGCTCCCATGCCACAGCATGACTTTTTAGGCGGTGCATTACCATGTTATCGACTGTACCAAACCGCTGACCAGCGACATATGGCGGTTGGTTCGTTAGAGTTGAAATTTTGGCAAGGTCTATGTGAGGTATTGGAGTTGCCAGCGCTTAAAGACGTACATTGGCAGCTTGGCATCATGCCCAATAGGCCTGAGAGTCAAATAGCGACTAAAACAATGGCGGAAAAATTCGCCAGTCAAACGCTTGAGCATTGGCAAGGCGTATTTGCGGCAACGGATGTCTGTGTGACCCCCGTGCTGAATTTACAGGAAGCCAAGGCTCACCCTTTGTTTGCGCATCAAGATGAATATCAGGCAACCTCAGGATGGCAGCAAATTAGCTAGTCACTGGTATGGAGATGCCTTTTTAGTTTGTGTTATTTAGCCTGTCTGTCTAAATCAGAGTGATTGAACTTGTATATCTGTCTATCTAAAATTGCCTGGATAAGAGACAATATGCGCATAAAATCTAGAGCGCCGTGATATTAAGAAAGTATCATGTACTAAGGCTCTTAAAGATTGAGCCACACAGACATTTCACAAATTTAACTCAAGCAAAAAGGCAGTCTCGAATGACCAAAGATAATCCATATAATTTCCTACCACTACAGCCCACTGGCAGAAATGAAACCGACACGGCGAATACCTACGCGCCTGAAGACATGATCAAGATATACGAGCAGCAGTTTCTCATTCAAGTACCTGAAGAGGAGCTGACAGGGTTTTTGCCTGCCCTAAAAGCATTTTATGATATTGATAATCATACTTTAGATGTCAGCGCCGTTATTTTTGAGGCAATTGCAGACTCCTCTATCATTTATAATCACAAAATCAAAGTGGGCGGCTATCAGTTGCTAGGCGGATTGGTAGAGGAAGCGATTGAATATGATGAGGATACTCAAAGTGACGACAGTACTGACAGCGAAGAGATTCAGGCCTATACACTAGAGTGCCAGCGTACCTTCTTCATCAATGATGTAGAAATACCTTATCATTTTAATCTGTTCATTTATGGCGATGGCTATTCTACTTTGACTAAAAAAGAAACCGTGCTAGAAAAAATGTATTGGTTTGCCAGAGGCAGGTTTGAAGAAGAGTTGTTGGACGACTCCAAAGATAATGATAGCTTGGAATCAATCAATGAGCAGCTAGCCAGCTTGGGCATTGCGGCCATGGATCTAACGACTGTAGATAAGATCGTAAGTTATATTGAAGCCAGCATCATAGATGACGTAATGGTTGATGAGCTAAATAAGCTATTGGATGATGTCGAGTAGTATTGATGGTAAGCGTCTTTCAAAAGGACGAGCTTCTTCACGATCATAAGTTTTTGAAGTGTGACGGCTTTATTTGTTTCTAAAATGGCACTAAGCGAAATAACTTTAATCCTAACGAGATCATATTATGTTCAAAATAAAAGTAGAACGCATTGTCAAAAAACCGATTGATGAGGTATTTGAAGCACTGAGCGACCATGCCAGTTATGGCTCATTTAAAGCGGTGGGAGTTGCTAAGTTAGTCGCTGAAGGTAATGAGGAGCGCAATGGTGTTGGCGCTTTACGTAGCATTCAAGCGGGACCTGTTAAGTTTTGGGAGCGGATTACAGCGTTTGAGCGTCCTACTCATATGCAATACCAAATCGAAAAAGCTAAACCTGTCAAAATGCGACATGATAAAGGCGTCATTGATTTAAAAGACTTGGGCGATGGCACCACACACGTGACTTGGATATCCGAGGGTCGATTGATTGTACCGTTGCCATTAATCGGTCGCCTACTTGATCGTCAAATGCAGAAACAAGGAACCATAGGATTTAGTAGTATACTCAAATCTATAGAAAGCCGCTAATCTAGCGGCAATATTGTCTTCTTCGATATAATTATATCATGGTGGCTCTTTTATTTGAGCCACTACTGTTGGTTTTAATTCGTTTTGTTCTTGGTAGCTTCAATTTCGTTAAAACGTGCTAACTGTTCTGGTGTTGCTTTTTGCTGGTACTTCGCTTTCCACTCAGCGTAGGGCATGCCATAAACAAGCTCGCGCGCATCCTCGTAGTCGATTTCAATACCACGCTCTTCACCAGCAGCTTTGTACCATTTGGATAAACAGTTACGACAAAAATCGGCAAGGTTCATCAGCTCAATATTCTGTACATCTTTACGCTCGTCTAAATGAGCCAATAAGCGACGAAATGTCGCCGCTTCTAATTCGATGTTTGATTCTAATTTTGCCATAATATTTTTCCTAATTGTCATTGAGCCATCTAAAACTTAGTTAATACTAACCAGAAAACTCATTATAGTAGAGGTTCGCTAATTTAAAAGCTTTTAATCATAATATTAAACCACGCTTCATTTTTATCTGCTCTAAAAATAGCTAGGTTGGGGGCAATTCAGTATTCGCAGTTTTAGGGCAGGGCACGGTTTGGGCACCAAATGGGCACCGCACCAAAAATGAGCTTTTTAATTGAGTAGATAAACTTAACTATATTAAAAAATATATTTCGAGAATCTCTCTACAAGCCCCGAAAATTGGACAAAAAAAAAGCCTCACTGCTCATATAAAGAGTAGTGAGGCTTTTTAAGTATTTGGAGCGGGATAAGAGATTCGAACTCTCGACCCCAACCTTGGCAAGGTTATGCTCTACCACTGAGCTAATCCCGCTGATTCATCTTTTGATTAACTATCATCAGATGATGAAGGCGTATTATACGCAGTTTTTTTTATGTGTCAACACCTATGACGAAAAAAGTTAAAGTTATTAAAATAGGCATGTCTTCTATCTACAAATGTGTGTTATAACGGTTCATTATAATATGTATTCCAAAAGCTTTGCATACATAAATAAGCTGGTATACATATTATGATTTAATTACATTCACAATGATCAATACTTACGAAGATAAGTTATAAGGATGAAAAATGAGTCAACAGTATACTATCGCTGATTATTTGTTTGATCGTGTCGCAGAAGCAGGTGCCTCTGAGATATTCGGCGTACCAGGCGATTTTAACTTAACCTTTTTGGACAATGTCCTTGCTTCTGATAAGCTGCGCTGGGTGGGTAACACCAATGAGCTAAATGCTGGCTATGCGGCCGACGGTTATGCACGCGAGCGTGGGTTTGCCGCCATGGTGACGACTTTTGGCGTAGGCGAGCTATCAGCGATTAACGCGACCGCAGGCTCTTTTGCTGAGTACGCGCCAGTATTGCACATCGTAGGTGCACCAAGCACAGCTTTGCAAGACGCAAAACGCCGTATTCATCATTCGCTTGGCGATGGCGTATTTAATCATTTTATTAAGATGGTTGAGCCCGTGACGGTAGCACGAGCGCAGCTTACTCCTGAAAATGCCGCCTCAGAAATTGATCGAGTGATTCGATTGATTCTCAAAAAGCATCGCCCAGGTTATCTACTGCTATCACCTGATGTTGCGCGTCAGCCTATTTATCCGCCAACAACTAAGCTGATTGATAGCCAAGAAGACATCACCAGTCAAGCGGCATTGGCAGATTTCAAGCAAGCGCTCACCGAGTTTTTACCAAACAAAACCACGACGCTCATGGCAGATTTGATGGTGCATCGTTTGGGGTTGCAGTCACAGCTCAAAGCACTGATTGCTGATACAGACATTCCTTATACCACGCTATCGTGGGGCAAAACGCTGCTTGATGAAAACAGCGAGCGCTGGGCTGGGACTTATGCAGGCGTTGCCTCGCGTCCCATTGTCAAAGACGCGGTAGAAAACTGCGAATGTCTGATCAAAGTAGGGGTGCAATATACCGACACGACCACCGCGGGATTTAGCCAAGATATTGACGAGAGTATAGTAGTAGACTTGCATTATGAGCGTGCTTCTATTAGTGGTAAGAACTTTGCACCGATTGCCTTGCAAGATGCATTACAGGCCCTGCACGAAGTCATGACATCTGGTATAAACATCGTACCAAAGCCTTTTTGTGAGCCAGTCAAGCCGCATGAGCAGAAGGGTAGAGATGATGAGGCGATTCTCCAAGATGACCTATGGCATATCATTGCTGATTGCTTAGATCGTAATAATTTGGTGTTCTCTGAGCAAGGAACTGCCTATTTTGGCATCAGTGATGTACGCTTGCCAGAAGGGGTGACCTCCTATGGGCAGCCAATGTGGGGCTCGATTGGCTACACATTACCAGCCAGCTTAGGTGCTGCTATCGCGTCACCGAATAAACGCAGCGTTGTACTGATTGGTGATGGCTCGGCGCTCTTGACGGTTCAAGAAATGGCGGTCATGATTCAAGAGCGTATCAATCCAGTCATCGTCCTAATCAATAACGACGGCTATACCGTAGAGCGTGCGATTCATGGTGAAAACCAATACTACAACGATATCCCAAAATGCGATTGGCAGATCATGCCAAAAGCGTTTGGCGCAACCGAAGCGAATAGCTTACTACTCAAAGCAGAAACAGCAGGTGAGCTAAAAGCGGCTTTAAACAAAGCTGCCGAGACTACCGATAAGCTAGTAATGATTGAGGTCATCGCAGATAAGCATGATATACCCCCATTGCTAGCAGACATCAGCGCGGCACTAAAGCCAAAAAAGGATTAAATAATCCGTAAAAGCTTTCTTAATAAAAGTACTAGCCCCATTTAGCAGCGTAGCTAAATGGGGTTTTTTGCGTTTTTTTTATCACACGGGTCAATTAATCAGCGATGCCTCTTATGTCAATTTGTAGACTCTAGTATGATGGCTGATTGGGCTATGTTCAGCCCGTCATACTCAATAGGAGAGTGATTCATCATGATCTGGCTAAAAATGCTCATTGGCGCTTTGATGGTATTGGCAATTCAATTATTTGCACAAACGCGATTTTTTTATCTGGCGGCGCTTGCACCTCTTTTCCCCACGTTTACGCTCATCAGTCACTTCATTGTTGGTACTGATCGCAGTCCTACTGATTTAAGGGTTGCCCTGATATTTAGTATGCTGGGTGTGATACCGCATTTGATTTATACCTTGGTGGTATTTTTTAGCATCAGTTATATGAGCTTATATAAGGCATTATTGTTAGGCGTTGTCGCTTGGACAGTAGCTGCCACTCTTTTGGTGCTGACATGGCAGTATATTCAGGGCTAAATAGTCAAGCGTAACTATATAGTCAAGCGTAACTATTTAAATTTAATTGTGTAGGCCTAAATACTGTCAAAAGTTAGGATAAAAAATAGTTAAACAAAGGTCATAAGTTCATAGGTACGCGCTGGTATATTCGATAACTTTTTTCGAAATACTGTCTATAAATTTAGTCGCAGATGTTACTCTTAATGCCGATATAGAATCAGTGTAAATTTCTTGTGTTAATGGCTCTGACAATGTTAATAGCTCTGACAATCGTTGCTGATGACAAACTCTCTGGCGTGATATCTAATAACAGTGCGATAACGGAAATATTTTCGCAATCAAGTACTATTATGCTTCATTCAATATTGATGCAATAACGATAAAAAACAGGGCTTTAGAAAATGGATACCTTGAATATCCTATACCTCGTAGGGGCAGTACTTATTTTCGCCAGTATCATGGCGAGCACGTTATCGGCGCGTTTGGGTGTGCCCTTGCTATTGCTGTTTTTGATCGTCGGTATGTTGGCAGGCGAGCAGGGTATCTTGGGTATTGAGTTTTCTCAATATGGGCTGGCCAATTTTGTGGGTCAAGCGGCGCTGGCTTGTATTCTATTAGATGGTGGTCTACGTACGTCTTTTAAGTCGTTTCGGGTCGGTCTAAAACCTGCGATTACCTTGGCTACTTGGGGCGTACTGGTCACGGTTTTGGTGCTCGGAGTATTTGTTACTTGGCTACTCGATGTTGATTGGCGCTTTGGTCTATTGATGGCAGCGATTGTTGGCTCAACCGATGCGGCCGCTGTATTCTCTCTACTGCGTAATGGCGGGGTCAAGCTCAACGACCGCGTCCAAGCCACGCTTGAGTTAGAGTCTGGTGCCAACGACCCCTTGGCTATTTTATTAGTAACGGGTTTGATTGCTCTAAACGTTGACCCTGCTGGTCAGACAGCATTTGGCTTTTTGGTTTTACTGTTTCAACAGCTGAGCTTTGGGTTGGGCATGGGCTTGCTCTTTGGTTATTTGCTCTCTCGGTTATTGCCCAAGATACATCTGGCAGAGGGCATGTATGCCATTTTGATACTCTCAGCGGGCTTGGCGGTATTTGCTGCGACCAACTTGATCGGCGGCAGTGGGTTTTTGGCGGTGTATCTGACAGGGGTGCTCATCGGTAATCACAAAGTGCGCTCAACCGAGCATGTCATGCGCGTGATGGACAGCTTTGCATGGTTGTCGCAAGCGGTATTGTTTGTGGTGTTGGGATTATTGGTCACGCCATCAAACGTCCTCAACGTCTGGCATTATTCGGTGGCGATAGCGGCGTTCATGATCTTCGTTGCCCGTCCTATCGCGGTCTATACTAGTGTGAAACCATTTAAATTTAAAGATCAAGAGATTGGATTTATCTCTTGGGTTGGTTTGCGCGGAGCGGTGCCCATTACCCTTGCGATTTTGCCTGTGATGGCAGGGATTGATAATGCCTTTATGCTCTTTGATATTGCCTTTGGGGTCGTGGTGTTGTCGTTGATACTGCAAGGTACGACCATTCCTACTATGGCGAATTTATTTAAGGTACGTATTCCAACCAATAAAGATCCCAAAGAAGAGCACGAGGTTTGGGTATCGGATAAGGCGAGTATTACCTTATACGAGTTTGAGGCGCAATCAGGCGCATTTGCTATTGGCCGCCATCCTATGGGTATCTCTAAAGGCATTAGCCCTGATGAAATCAGCGTATTTGCGCTGGTGCGCGGTCAACAAATCGTCGTCGTCGATGAACAGACCAAAATAAAATTTGGTGATAGTGTTTGGTACGCCATGCGCGGCAATCATGCGAGCAAAATTGCCAAGATTTTTAATGACACAACGTTAGATCGTAAGGCTATTGATGACTTTTATGGTGATTGGTTGCTATCACCCAGTGTAAAACTCGGAGATTTGCCATTTTTTTCAGAAGCCATGGTCGCCAAACCTTTGGTAAAAACGCTGAAAACGACCGAAGCAGACAGTACCAAAGATATGTGGGAGCAGACAGTCGCTGAGTATGTGACCTCACATTTAGGTACCGCACCCGTTTCAGGCGATACAGTTGTGGTGAACGATGAGTGGTCACTGGTCATCAAAGAAGTAGGCGAAAAAGGTAAGCTTAGAAGCATTGGTCTCAAGCATCAACGACCGTCCGTAGCAGTGCAGTGATATTCGTATTCTTTTTATAGCAAGTTCATCATTTTATGTAGAAAGTCAGCGGTTTGTTTTTGCTGATTTTCCCGATATGCCCAGTGGGGCTCGACGTCGTAGCTTGCTTCATTGGGCAGGAGTATTTTCATCACTCCCATGCCCTCATATCGTCTCGCCAGATCACGCGGTAAGTACCCCACATGATGGCCTGCAAGGATAAGCTGCGCAGTTGCTTCCATGTGATAAGTGGTGGCGCTTAGGGTTTTTGGGCGGATATGATTGATATGATGCTCGACCACGTAGCCCCTTTTTATCCACGGATAATTCTGCTCTAAATCCTCAAAAGTCAATCCTTCTGAGTTATAAAATAGCTTATGCTCACGTCCGCAGCAGACCACTTGTTTTTCGACAAATGCTGGCTGAAACGTCAGTAACGGCGGAAAGCTACCAAAATACCCCACACCAATGTCACTCTCGTTACTTAAGAGCTTTTCTAGCATGCTCTCAGGGCTTTGCACATTGATAGAAAAGTGTATCAGTGGGTTTTCTCGGTAGCTGCTGGCGAGGCGCTGTCTAAGCGCATCATAAAAAAAACTTGGGCATCTGATCAATTAAGCAAGGCCTAATATGTCCACCGTGTACTGAGTCTAGTTGCTTAATATAGTGCAGCTGGTGCTGAAAGCTTGCGACCGATTCGGTAAAGCCCAAACAAGCCTCATAGACAGCCGCACCATCCTCTGTCAGCTTAAATCCTGCTCGACCGCGATGGCAAAGTGTCATGCCCAAGCGGTCTTCTAATTGCTGACTGATTGAGTCGCTCTTAGTTTTATTGGCTGTTTTAGAACTTCGTACCTAGCTGTTAATATCGTTATTGATAGCTAGCGTCCAAACCTGTTCTGCAAGTCAGGTTGCTTATCGGTAAATGCCTAACTAACCGCGCCGCCATGTGTGGTATTTTTCTAACCAGTTCAGTACCGTGTCGGGGCGTGATTGCGTTTCCATTCACCAGCGACGTATTTGTTGCCCTCCGCCCATGTCGGGTAGGTATGAATTGTACCCAATATTTTATTGAGCCCCAAACCATGTTTCATCGCCAGTACAAAATCGCTCATTAAATCGCCAGCATGCTCAGCCACTATCGTCACCCCTAGGGTTTTATCTTTGCCTTTCGCGGTGATGACTTTAATAAAATCCTTAGCTACGCTGTCTGTAATGGCGCGATCTAACTCTTTAAAGTCATAACGTGTCACTTCAAAATCAATGCCCTTTGCCGATTGCTTCTTGCTCATTCAAACCCACGCGAGCGACTTCTGGATCAATGAAAATCGTCCATGAAATCACGCGGTAATCGACCTTGAATTTTTAAAATTTCCAAATAAGCCGTTAACCGCTGCGTACCAGCCTTGATGCGACGCCACATGAGTGAATTGATAGGGCCCAACGATTTGATAGTGTCGCGCAGCAGGTAACGTGAGGTCAAAAAAGCCAGCGTTGCCCCGATACTGGAAGCAAAAGAGGCAATGAGTAAGCCTTGAGCTAAGCCAAACAGCGTGCCTGCGGCCAGCGTCAAAATAGTGGCGCTAGGTAAGGAAAGAGCAGTGACGACCACATAAAGTAAAAATAATCCACCAATAATCAATAATCAATAATGGCGACTGCGTTTTATACGCATCAAACTGCGCCATCAATCCTTTTAAGCCCTCAAGCGTCAATAATTGATTGAGATCAAAATAAAAAAAACTGGCCACTACGATCAGTAGAAATAGTATTAAAAATATTCTTTTCATCATGATTGGTCTGGCCTCATAGTCTGGTGAAGGCGACCGTTATCGCTTTATGATCCAAATGCTGACGGTGTGCGCTAACGGCGGTATGCGCTAACATAGCAATACGAATATGGATGACGCGACTGTGATAACAGTCAGAGCGCTTGCCTTTATAGTATAGGGCTTGGGCTGCGTTGTCTGGTATTTATATCAGCATCTCACAAATAAAAGCAGCCCTTCATAGAACGGATGCTCCATGAAGGGCTGCTGTTTGAATGCTTATCTAATCGCTGCATGAAAAGGCGAGAGATTACCACATCAAATCGTCTGGGATCACATAAGCGGCGTAAGGATCATCTTCTTCTGGCGTGTCTTCAGCGGTATCGTTGGACACGACCATAAACCCTTCCATTTTTGTATCGATACGATCGGCGAGTGGGCGCGGCAGGAGCGCGTAGCTATCCTCTAAGCGTGCAATCACCACGTGACCGGCGACGATTTGATCGTATAGCTTTTGCGTGATGGATATTTTTTTCACTTTAGACGCATCGACGAATTGATAGCTAACGTCACCATCCGTATCGGCTATCTGATGCTGCTTAATCATTTGAATGATGTTAGCCCTCAGCGCCTTTTCTTCTAAAGCTTGCTGTTTTTGCTGATTGAGCTTTTGGTCTTTCTCAAGCTTTTGCGCTTGAGCCTCTGCCAATGCTTTTTTGGTCTCTAAACTCTCTGAGTCGCCAATACGCTTAGCATGCTGCGTTTGCTTGCTGATTTTTTTGGCTTTTTTACTATCGACCAATCCAGCCTTTAATAGTTGAGCCTGTAGGGCGTTCTTTGCCATAATTCAATCACCTAAATAACGATACGTAAGTCTTAAATACTGCATCATAAATACTAAAAGAGGTATTGTAGCAAACTTTACTAACGCTTGTGGTTAGACAATGACCAGAGTTCATCGGGGTGTTAAAACAATACTCTTGTAAACTATATAAAATAATAGTGCTAGCACGTTTGTGATTTTACAAAAGCGTGTACATCGCTGGATGAAACCGACCAAATTGGGTATCATCAAATTAAGAGAGCAGTTTTTATAAACATCTCTCAAACAATGGGCATAGCTTGGTCATATATAACAAGCTGTATGGGATTAAATAACATATCTAAGGACAGATTATGACAACATCACAGCACATTCTAGCCTGTATTGACGGCTCAGCAGTGACTGAATCGGTTTGTGACTATGCCGCATGGTATGCCAGCAGACTGAATTTGCCCGTTGGATTGCTGCATGTCAGTGATATTCCTGCCTCAGTGAGACGAGATCTGTCAGGAGCGATAGGGATCAACAGTCGCCAGTTCTTATTAGATGAGTTGTCCCAGCTAGATGAGCAAAGGGCAAAAGTCGTCAATAGCTATAGCAACGCCTTAGTACAAGATGCAAAAAGCCATATCAAAGACAGCTTTGCGGATGTCAATGTGCGCATTTATCAACGTCATGGTAAATTGCTTCCTAGCATCGAGTATTTCAAAGAAGAAAATCGCGCGATCGTCATGGGACGCCGCGGCGAAGACCACAAAAATAGCCGCATCAATATCGGCAGCCAAATCGAAACGGTAGCTCGCGCATCGGATATCCCTATCCTGATTTGCTCAGAAACCTTTAAAGAGCCTAGCTCATATATGATTGCTTTTGATGGTAGCAAGACCTCTATAAAAGCGGCATGGATGGTCGCAAAAAGCCCTTTGTTAAAAGGTTTGAAAGGCCACATCGTGATGGTCGGCAATTATAATGAAGCCGCCAAGCAAAGCATGAGCGCGGCTGCTGCAAAATTGGAAGATGCAGGTTATATCGTTGAGGCGCATCATCTGTCTGCTTCTGATGCGGTCGATGGGTTATTAACGTTTCAAGTCGACAACGATATTGACATCATGGTGGTCGGTGCTTATGGACACTCTAAATGGCAGCAGTTGTTTCTTGGCAGTACAACGACAGAGATCATTGCAAGTACCTTATCCCCTGTAATTTTGGTACGCTAATGGATGCATTAATAAATTGTCATGAGTCGCTTGTTTTTCGATAAAGCGACACTAAATTAAGGCCGTGCCTTGTTCGAGACACGAGCGAGCAGTGTATCGCTCTCAGCAGCGCAATATTCATAAAGAGGATTGGTTATCGATATTTGAGATAACCAATCTATATCTCATAACGGCTCACTTGCTGACGCCACTCATTCTATCTTTGGAACCCCTTATGCGTATCAATGCAGATTTTTCACGTCGTGCTTCGCTAGCACCTGAAGACCACGAGTGGGTCAAATCACCACAGAATGGCGTGGAGCGAGTGATGCTTGACCGCATCGGTGAAGAGAAGGCTCGTGCGACGAGCCTAGTACGTTATGCACCGAACTCTTATTTTCCGCACCACCTGCATCCCGGCGGCGAGGAGATACTCGTACTGTCAGGGACTTTTTCTGCAGACGATACCCATTATCCGGCAGGTTGGTACGTGCGCAATCCACCAGCATCCGGTCATAGGCCTTATAGTGATGAAGGCGCAGTGATTTTCGTTAAACTACGGCAGATGTCACCTGATGAAGCGCAGCATGTGGCTATCGATACTCACGATGGTGCCAATTGGCAGCGACAAGGTGACCGTGACGTTTGTCCTCTGTTCTCAGATGATGTCGAGCAGGTGAGCTTGCAACGTATAGAGGCAGGCGAGTTGTTATTCAATGAGCCAATCCTTAATGGCGCAGAGCTGTTAGTCATTGCAGGCGAGCTGGTAGATGATGACCGAGTCTATCATCGTTGGGGGTGGTTACGTCTGCCTGCAGGTGAGTACGCGCAAATCACAGCAGGACGAGAGGGCGCGACGATATATCTAAAAACAGGGCATCTCAGCCAAGTCATCGGAGACAAGCCAGACGATGCCTAAAGACCTATGATCAATAACACTGCGCTGATTGCTAATCACGGATTGAGCCTGATTGCTTATTAATTTGACTCATCAATTTGAATGGTTAGCGCCAGCATGAAGTGACCTATTTAGCTGATTTATATAACGTATCACCTCGTCTCAAGCCAGATAAACGGCTCTATATCAATACAGCCCTTTCTTATACAACATCACAAGTCCGCTTCTAAAAATAGTCGATTTCTTCTATCCATGTCTTATAGTCAATCCATAATAAAATTAGCACAGCTCATATCATTGAACAGTTTAGGTAGTTTATTCTTTATTCACCCTTGTCGTAGAAACTTAGCCTGTGCCCACTTTTTTTCAATAGGGTGACGATTACGCATTTCGTTTTGAGGCATGGTATTAGCGTGTTTTTACACCATTGGCAGAAAAGGCTCTACTATATATTAGTACACGCGCAGAACACCTCGAGGTTATCAAATACTAAGCATTATTGGTATAAAGAATTTACTCAGTCTGTTGAACTATCTGTTTGTAGACTAAGCCTCTTTCATCGGAGCTTCATGCTCAAAGTCAGCCAGCATCTCTGTGATCAGCTGGTCTTTTTTGTGCCATACCTGCTCAACCCAGTCAAACATCTGCGCTTTTACCGCGTTATCTGTTTCATAACCACCATTTTTGATTGCCGTAAATAAGTCTTCAGGTATCTCGATATGACGCACATCGACGCCTAGACGTTTGATGTTTCCTTTCCACAAGTCGCTATAAGTGGGTATGCCGTCAGGATAGACAATCGTCATGTCTAAGATGCCATCGATCTCTGAGCCTAGGGCGCTCAAAGCAAGTGATAATCCGCCAGCACGGGGCTTGAGCAAGTGCTTATAGGGTGAGTTTTGTTTGTCACGTTTGCTAGGGGTGAAGCGCGTTCCTTCCAAATAATTTAGCAAAGTAAAAGGCTTGTCTTTGAGTAGCGCACAGGCTCGTTTGGCCTCTTCGATGTCTTTACCTTTTAAAGCAGGGTTTTTGGCAATGGCTTCTTTAGAATATCGACGCATCATAGGGAAATCGAGAAAGTAGAAAGCCTGCCCAATCACTGGAATATAGATGAGCTCAAACTTGGTAAAAAAGCGCGTCAATGGTAGGCGCTTTTCACTGATATATTGCATGATGCTGGTATCGACCCACGATTGGTGGTTGCTGATCAGTAGGTATTGACCGTCTGTGTGTACATCATCAGGCAAGCTGATACGCCAGTCTTTACGAGGCAGGACATTGTCGATGACGGCATTATTACTATTGATCCAGTAATTGGTGACATCGATAACGGCTTTGTCAGCGATAGCAGCACCCGTGAAGGCTTTGGCGGCGCCCATTATCCATACAGGAGGTCCTGCCAAGATGCTATTAAAGGTAATCACACCCGTGGCTGTGGTGAGTGATGCGGCTTTACCCAATTTTGGGGCGCGTTCATGTAGTTTTTGAACGATTGATTTCAATCGCATAGTAAGTCCTTTTTCTCATACCAGTGATGAGGTATTGATAATATTACTGCATGATTTTAGCAGAAATAAATCTTAGTGTACGAGTGTTAACAACAAATAATACACAGCACCTTTAGTGAAAAGTATTATTTTTGCCATAAAAAAGCGTACCAAGGCATGACCTTGTAAATACCCCATTCTTAACACAACATCATTGTAGAATAATTAAGCCACCTGCCTGTACTCGGCAGGTGTCATATCATTAAGTGAATCATGGGATCTTTCAGTGTTATAAACCTTGATCCAGTCTTCAGTCAGCTTACTAACCTCGTTTAAATTATTAAAAAAATAACAGTCTAAAACCTCATTGCGGTAACTGCGATTAAACCGTTCAATATAAGCATTCTGATAAGGACAGCCAGAAGATCGTAGCGAGATGCTCTCATGGTTGATGTTTTTAGCAACTGGTCTGGGCCCTTATTATGGTCAGTCTGTGCATTTTAGACACAAGGCGCCAGAAAAAATCCCCTATGCGATGAACCGCTATCTTCGTGAGGCTGAGCGTCATTACGAAGTGCTCGACACCCATCTGGAAGGCTGTGAGTATTTGGTTAGAGACGAGTATTCAATCGCTGATATCTCCGCATGGGGCTGGATCGATAAAGCATCAGCCTGAAATGACAGGGCTCTTTTTTGCCGCTTCATTGCTAAAAATACACGTATAGAATGACTATACTCACTATTTTTACCTGCGAATCGCCTAAAAAATAGCCTCTGTCAGTGCCATGGTTGAATGTTCAGCACGCCCTAATAACAGCAAAGAGACGTAAAAAGCTTTATAATAAAAAAGTGATTAAAAACAGCAGCTAATATTGGTTCTACAAACTTTGCCTTAAAATAGATTTTGAGGCAAAGTGATTAAGGTAAACACTATGAGTGCTGCGATAAAGTTCAATCGCGAGGATGTGAGCGAAAAAGCAAAAAATCTCTATTGGGAAAAAGGCTATCACGCAACCTCGATGCGCAATCTGCAAGACGTCATCAATATGCATCCTGGTAGTATTTATGCCGCTTTTGGTAGTAAAGATAAGCTCTTTATAGAGTCATTAAACCGTTATGCGGCAGATGATGCCAAGCGTTTGGCTGACTGTATCGAGCAACAAGACACCGTGCTTGCTGGATTAAAACATTTTATCCATACCGTCATCGTAGTCAATAAAGCGACAACACCAAGTGGTATGTGCATGATTGTAAAAACGATCGCTGAATTGACTCAGAATGATAGCCCCGAGCTATTGGCACATGCCACAGAGATTTTGGAAGGGATAGAAGCCTCATTTGCCACGTTATTCGCACAAGCTATTGATAGTGGTGAAGTCAGTGCAGAGAAAAACCCGATTGAATTGGCACGCTATCTTCAAATTCAGATCATAGGTCTGAGGACGTATGCTCAGATTACCAGTGATGACGCTGCGGTAGAAAAGTACATCGATGATATTTTTAAAAACATCGTATAAAGACTGATACTTTTTAGCGAAAACACCCTGACTGTCTACTTAAACAGTCAGGGTGTTTTTTATTGGCCATTTGATAAGAGTCGTTACGGTGTATTGGTAGAGACGGCAGGGTTATCTCGAATGAATTTAAGTAGCAGCTCAGCCAGCGTTTCACCTTGATCTTCTTGCAGAAAATGTCCACCGTTGATAATAGTCGTATGCTGCTGACCATTGGTGCCGGTGATGAGTTTTTGCAAAATACGATTGCCACCACCCGTCACTGGATCAGAATCACTAAACAGCGTAATAAAAGGCTTTGTCCATATCTTATGGATTTAATCCTGACGCCAATAAACCTTTATCACCACCTCTGCGCGGCTAAGATCAAGCCGCTCTCTAAGCATAGGCCGTAGTGCCTTGACAGTGCTTGCCTCTAATGCACCCCAGACTTTATCAATTTTTATAGGTTGATCTATCAAATAATTGCCTATCGTATTATCGATTAAGGACGCTAAATGCTGTCCTGAGCATTGCTGATCGGTGACGATGGGAAGGACAGTAAAGTTGTCTTTAACGGTATTCTTGGTAGTGCGCTCACTATTGCTGTCAATACGATTAGTTATGCTGCCATCAATACCACTACGTATTTTTACGGTATCAAAATAACGTTGATCCGCCGCGTTTTGTGTGACACTAACAACTAACGGCGGTGTTGGGTTTTCCCATAGCTCGAGTAATCTCGCGACAGTTGGCATAGACGTTTCATCAGCGATCAGTAACGCTTGACCGTCACGCAAATGCTCAATTTTTTCAGGAAACTCCCTTTTGGTCACTACGGTATCACCTGCTTGTAGTGAGTTGGCCCAATTACCGCCCGGTGTATTGCCATGTAAGAAAACATCGACCCACGCTTGTATGCCAGCAGGGGTATGCCATGCTTTTCTTAAGGTGTAATAACAATGAGATCGAGCAAGGCGTGAGGTATTTTTGCTGTCATCAATATTGTCAGCTGTTGTGTCTTTAATCAATGCATTGTGCTCTAAATCAAATAAATACGCGTAACCTGCCTCGTTGATGGGTACTGAGGTCGGGTTTGATGTGCCGTTAGTATTATTCAACGTGGGCATGTTCAGTTCAAGGCGCAGCATATTTTTGCTGACTCTATAACTGTCTTGCACATCAAATACTTGCTTGGTCAGTTTAATCGTTTTTTTACCCAGCTTTTTATCCGCTTTTTGTTTGAGTGCAATATATTGAATTTGTAGCTCATCAGGATGCGTAATGGCTGCAGGAAAGGCAATAAAAAAAGTCTGACTCTGTTCAGGGTGATTTTGAGCATTGGTAGATGGAGATTCTGTATTTTTTGTCTGTACTTGTAACCCAAGGCCTTCAGCGTAAACGCGAGTCAATTTCACCTCTATATTATCCAATTCAGCCGTGGATATAGGAGTAAATGCGTTTAAAAACCCTAACAGCTCATCTAGATGCTCTTCGTTGATATAGGTGATGATGTCGTTTAGTTCAGGAGTGTTTAAGGAAGTATATGGTTTGTCTTGACCATAGGTATTATGTGCAGAAGATAGGAAGATATTAGCCATATTGATACTCATAAGCAGATGATAAGTGAGGAGATAAAACGTCTAGTTGGTTAATGATAATTGTTTTTATTATCGTTTACGAGTAAAATCCTCTTTTATTGTCGCTTTTGTTTCAAAACTATAAGCATCATCGACGCCAATTTTTTACTTTTTATCAATTTTGATTTTTATCAATAATGAGTGCCTATATGTTACGTGCAAACCAACTGACCATCAGTCGACAAGGGAATACTTTACTAGATAACGTGAGCTGCGAGATTGATATCAAGCAGTTGGTGGCGCTAGTTGGACACAATGGTTCAGGAAAGTCGACTCTGATTAAGGCATTGGCAGGGGAGATGGCGAGTAGTAGCGGTAGTATTACCTTAGATGATACTCGCATCAATGATTACGGCAGTAAGGAGCTGGCACGTCATATGGCTTATCTGCCACAGCAACTACCTGACGCCGCTGGATTTACCGTGCGTGAGCTTGTGATGCTCGGACGCTATCCGCATCAAAAGTGGCTACAAAAGCCAACCCAAATGGATAGAGATAAAGTTGATCAAGCGCTAAAGGTGACCCAAACCGAAGCATTTGCTGATCGCATTACATCGACGCTATCAGGCGGTGAGCGCGCCCGTGCTTGGCTTGCGATGTGCTTGGCGCAAGACACCAAGTATCTACTGCTTGATGAGCCGCTTGCTGCATTAGATATGCATTATCAGATTGAGGTCATTCAGCTTATCCGTCGTTTGGTAGATGAGCAAGGCTTGAGTGTGGTGATTATCATTCATGATATCAATCTGGCGGCGCAGTATGCGGATCGAATCATTGCGCTAAAAAACGGCCGAGTTTGTCACAATGGCACTATCAAAAGCACGATGCAGCCTAGTGTATTACACGATATTTTTAATGTGGATATGCAGCTGCTCAGTCATCCTATTACTGGGCAGCCTGTTGCAGTTGCTTGACATCAGATCGCTTCTCTTTCACCCAAACTCGCCTAAAAAGATATGCTCCTATGTTTTCTATTTTTTATCAATACGAATCATTCAAGCGCTCGATACTCATGCCAGCGTCAGTGACGCCAATAACAGTACGCAAGTGGCAGACGCTTTTAGCTTTTATAATATTAGTCTGTCTAACGTTGACCGCTTGCAGTCACTCGTCATCTGACAAAGATATTACTCGCTTTGATACATCACCTCCCAAAGATATTACCGAAACAGCAAACAGCCATAGTGACCGTATTAATAGTGACCGTATTGATAGTGACCGTATCAATATCGTCTCCCCTGATTGGGGCAATGCTGCAACGCTGACTGCGATGGGTCATGCACCGATTGCCACTGGTGATATCAGAGTGTGGGATAGATGGGTGGGGCGCCCCCATCTCCCAGCAGCAACCACCGATATCGGGATTCGTTATCAGCCCAATGCTGAGCTGGTTGCACAGCTTCCCGTTGATATGGTCATAGATAACGCTTTTTATGAGCATGCCCGTAGCTTATACGGTGATGTGCCTGCGCAGTCGGTGATGTTTGCGGCAAAAGGAAAAGCGGCAACGTGGGCTGACTATACAGAACCGACGCGCGCGCTTGGTGCATTGATTGATAATCCCAAGATGGCTGAAGACTATATTGTACAAAGTCAAAAAGACATACAGCTTGCCAGTCAGCAGTTTCAGCAGCGCTATCCAATAATCAAAAAGTTCGCGGTCGTCCAGTTTGCGGATGCCAATAACATGCGCATGTATGTTGATAACAGCCTGTTTAAGGTGGCATTAGAGCAGATGGGCAAAGAGCTTGTGGTCTTAGGGGAGGGCAATCAGTGGGGGTTTGTACCGATACGAATGGGTGATTTGGCGCAGTTAGATGATGAGAGTTGCCTGCTGATCATCGACCCACTCAGTCCCATCACCAGAGCTGAGATTAAGGACAGTTTGGTATGGCAGCGTTTGGGCTATGGTGAGCGCCGCTGTATGGCGGAGTTGCCGCCAGTCTGGATATATGGCGGGATGTCGTCATTGGTCAGTCTGGCCAATAATTTATCCACGGTTTCGTTAATAGGTGGCGCGATATAATGACTATTCATACCAATCATACGAGCAGTGCCAGCAACACCCATAGCGCTAATAGCCTAAGCTCTACGTCCTCCTCGCATACGGCAACTGTGATGTCCTCATCGCCCAAATCGCCCAAGCCGCCACCACATCCATCTCAGCCTCCGTCGTCTGTCGTGAGCAGTGCGTCTTGGCGATTGTGGGTGATTTTTATAGGATTGGTGGTTTTGTCCGCATGCAGTGGCTGGGCACTATTAGAGCGAGAATGGACACGCCCACTCAGTGAGCTATTTTCACCAAGTTTGCAGCTTGATATTGCCAGTATGGCGACTCAGCTTCATTTGGTTGCGACCAGTGTGGTGGCGCTGTTGGCAGGCGGATTATTAGGCGTAGTCAGTATTTTGTTACAGCAGCTGGTCAAAAATCCATTGGCATCAGACACCACATTGGGAGTCGGAATCGGTGCTCAGTTGGCTATGTTGATTGTGACGCTATTTTTGCCGAGTTTGGCTATTTATGGTGGTCTCTACGTGGCCTTTGTCGGTGCCATCATGAGTATGGGCTTGGTGTTTGCCTTGTCCGCGCCTAGTCGCTTCAATCCGCTGATTCTGATACTGGCAGGTCTGGTCGTCAATATCTTGCTTGCCGCTGTTGCCAATGTATTGGTGTTATTTTTTGCTGAAAGAAGCAACGGTATGTTGTCATGGGCGGCTGGGTTTTTGGCACAAAGCAGCTGGGATAGCAGTCGAGCGCTGATGATCACAGCGACCTTGGCGGCGATAGCCTGCCTGCCTTTATTGAAGCCGCTGACACTGATGAGCTTAGACGACTCACAAGCCAAACGTTTGGGCGTGCCTATCAATGGTATTCGCGCCTTAGTGGTCGTCATTGTGGCGGTGGTGACCGCACTAGTCATCAGTGAGGTTGGGCTGATTGGTTTTATAGGGCTTGGTGCCGCAAGCTTGGTCAATGCGCTAGGTATCTCGTCCATTGGTAAGCGCTTGGTCACGGCATTTGGGCTGGGTGCATTGTTATTGCTATTGACCAGTAACGTTGCCTTATTGCTTGAGCCTATACTGGGGATGCAAATTCCCGCTGGTGCCATGACGGGAATCTTAGGAGCGCCACTGATTATTTGGCTGATTTTGCGCCAGCGCCGCGATCGGATAGAAACCATCACCCCTATGATGAGCGGTCAAAATAAGACCGTTGTGTTTTGGCGATGGAGCGTTGGAGTTATCATCACGATAATGTTGGCTTGTCTTTTTGTACAGGATATCAATGGTTGGGGAATTAGTACTGATTGGGCGCTGACACAGCAGTATCGTCTGCCTCGTAGCTTGAGCGCGGCGGCAACAGGGATGATGCTTGCGGTCGCAGGCGTATTATTACAGACGCTAACGCGTAACCCTATGGCCAGTCCTGAAGTCTTAGGGGTCAGCTCAGGCGCGGCGCTTGGGGTTATTTTAGGATTTTTATTATTACCCATTTTGGGACTCTCTGCTGGCGCAGGTACGTTACTGATTTCAGGACTGTCAGGTGCGATGGCGGTGCTGCTGTTGATTATGTGGCTGGCACGTAGAGTCAGCTCAGGCTATTTGCTGTTAGTCGGTATTGGTATCGCTGCCATGATGGATGGGGTCATGCACATGGTCAAGCTCTCAGGTGACCCGCGTCTTGAGGCGATGCTCAGTTGGCTATCAGGCACTACCTATAGTGCGCAGCCTAGTACAGTATGGTATCTGATGGGCATTGCGCTTATCTTATTGGTACTTAGCTTATTGATTGTCAAACCCTTACGTGTTCTTGGTCTAGGGACGGGTGTGGCACGTAATTTGGGTGTGGCAGTGACCCCCGTGACATTATCACTACTGGCGCTCGTAGCCGCGCTTAGTACCGCGAGCACGCTTGCTGTGGGTCCTTTGAGTTTTATTGGGCTGATGGTACCGCATTTAGCGACGTCTCTTGGCGCTGTCAAACTTGAGCGCCAATTGCTGCTGGCTGCTCTCTTAGGCGCGGGGGTTATGGTAATAGCGGACTGGATCGGGCGGTATGTGATGTTTCCTTATGAGCTGCCTGCTGGTACGGTTGCCGCTATCATTGGCGGGGGCTACTTCTTATGGCTTATTCGCAAAGTGCCAACCGCTGCTAATAGTTAGTTTGTTTTTTTATGAAACGATGAACCAACAATCAAGCGCTTATGAATGACGCTCATAAAAATAGCAGGGATCAGCGCTTGAGCGATGAGCAAGTACGGCGGGTACTAGTGACCTTATTGCTCGGTGGTACGGTCATCAGCTTTAGTAACAGCGCGCTCAACCCAGCCATTCCTGTATTTATGTCAGTGTTTGACGTCGATATCGTGCTTGGCGGCTGGGTACTAAATGCTTATGTGTTGGCCATGAGTGTGGGGCTCATGCTGAGCGGTTACTTAAACAAAAGGTTTGCTTCTAAGCCAGTCTATTTGGCGGCAGTACTTGGGTTTATGCTCGGTTCGGTCATGGGTATGATGGCGTTTAATATGAGCTTTGTCATCATGGCGAGAGCCATACAAGGGCTGAGTGGTGGGCTGATTATTCCGCTCTCAATTGGTATGCTGTATCGGATTTACCCAAAGCAGCAGCACGGTAGGATAATGGCGCTATGGGGCATCGTTATTATGATGTCCTTGGCATTTGGTCCTTTGATTGGTGCTTATTTGGTTGATCAGTTTGCATGGTGGACACTGTTTGCCGTTACATTACCCCTTAGTGTGATCGTTATGGCGATGGTGTGGCGATTGATACCTGAACCTGATAGAGGCACGCATGACACCGCAAGCCCTTTTGATACGGTAGGGTTTGTCAGTTTGATCATCTGGCTACTGACGATGATGATTTGGCTGAGCACCCTCAAAATAGATTTTACTCACGGTATCTCAAGCCGCGATGATTTGTTAAAAATAGTGGCATTAGGCGCATTGTCTATTTTATTTTTGCTGTCAGCCGTGGCTTGGTGGGCGTATGAGCGTCGTCAGAGCCATCCGTTGCTAAATGTGGGTTTGTTCGACAATAAAACTTATTTGCACAGTAATGTCATTAGTATCACCCAAACAGTAGGCTTGATGCTGTGTCTTTTATTATTGCCGATATTGATTCAGGAGGTGATGGGTGAAAGCGCTTTATGGACAGGCGTCGTTCTGATGGTTGCGACGCTCGTCGCCAGTATCACCACGCATTATGCTGGCAAGCGGGTAGACAAACGCGGTGCTCGAGGGATTGGTATGGCGGGTATCACGATTAGTGCGCTGTCTACTTTGATGCTCGCATGGTGCTTGTACCAGCCCACACTTTGGCTACTCATATTGACGATGAGTGTGCGCGGTGTCGGCGTGGGTTTGGCGTATCTGCCAACCACCACAGTGGGTTTTAGTAGCTTACCTAAAGACTCGGTCACTGAGGGAGCTGCACTCAATAATATCAGTCGCCGTATCATCTCTACCATCGTTATCACGTTGACAACCCTTTATATCCATAGTCGAAGCGCGCAGCTACTAGCCGCAGGTAGTGATGTTGGCATAGCAAGCGCTATCCAAGAAATACTGGTGATAATCGCGTTGATGCTATTGTTCACACTTCCTTCTGCCTGCAAATTACCCCGCGCGCCATAACGATCAACTTCATAGTTGGGCAGTATGTAGATTACCGGTGTCAATGACGATCTGCTTGAAGGCTTATCCCTTTTATCTATTTATTTGAACAAACTTTGAGACAAGCCGCTTATGTCACTGTCTAACCATTTCGCCAAATTTACCAAAGAAACGGACGGTAATTGCAGTAAGTCAGTCAACATGGTCACTCGCTACTTATAAAAACCTATTTGTAAATACTTATAGAAATAAAAATCATTATCATTTAGAATATCATTTACAAAGTTAGTACACACAGTATCATTTGCTAAATATAACGCATATCACTGTCCACCTATCCAATTAAGTGAAACAACCTAAGTGAAGTAATTATGAAAAGCCACCATCACGTTGCTCTATCTCTTCTTACCCTTTGTATCAGCCAGCAGTTATACGCCCAAACCAATGCCAATTCAGTGCAAAGTGCATCAGGTGTGCAGGCCACCGCTGCGGCGACCTCGAATGCATCATCAAGCGATGTACCTAGTGTGACTTTAGATGCTATTACAGTTAGTGCCAATGCCAAAACAGGCACAGCGCTGGCACAGAAAATTAGTGAAATGCCTGCTGTCACGCAAGTGATTTATGAGGCGGACATTCAGGCGCAGGCGACAGGTAACCGCACGGTTGGGGACATCTTAGCCCAGCTCGTGCCCAGCCTTGGCGTGAGTAGCGGCTCGGTCAGTAACTACGGCACGACCATGCACGGGCGTCCTGTACAGTATTTGCTCAACGGCGTGCCATTATCTGGCTCGCGCAGTTTATCACGCGAGCTAAACAGCATCGACCCTGAGCAAATTGAGCGCGTCGAAGTGCTCTCAGGTGCGACCAGCATCTATGGCGCGGGGGCAGCAGGCGGTCTGATTAATATCGTGACCAAATCAACGGCAGGTTATGGCTTGACAAGACAGACGCGCCTTGGCATTAACAGCAGCCGCGAGTTTAAATCCGACTCGCTCGGCTATCATGTGGGACAAAGCATCGGCTACGGCGGCGAGCGCGTGTATGGTAATGTCGATGTAGACTACGAGACCACAGGTGGCAAGTTTGACAGTCATGGCGACCGCATCAGCCCTGATGCCAACCAAACCGACAACCAAGACACCGATACTATTAGCGTCAACGCCAACCTTGGCTTTGATATTAGCGATACCAAGACCATGAATCTTGCGGCGACCTATTATGACAGCGAGCAAGACACCGATTATGGCGTTGATTATGGGGATAATCTATCCGTGCTCCAAGAAGGAACTACGCCTTCATTGCGTGCTATTGACGGTGCTAAAATCGAAAATCAACCCTACAATACCAAAAGCTCGGTCAACCTAAACTATAATGACAGTGACTTTTTGGGTTCTAACCTAAGTCTGACAGGCTATTATCGTGACGAAAAAGCACGCTTTTATCCGTCAGGAAAATCATTTACTAGTCAAGCCAAAGACGTTTGGGTAAATAATGGTTTAACCGATGCAGACACCTTAGGAAAGCTATTGGGTGCATCGGTCGTAGTTACGCAGTCTGAAGCGGATATTGAGGTGATGGGACTGCGCGCCGCTATGCAGACTGAAACCGATGTCATGGGTAAAAATACTTTGTTCAGCTATGGCGCGGATTTTGAACGTGAAGAGAGTGAGCAGACCTATTATGGCCAAGACCTGACTACTTTTCTTGCAAGTAATGGCTTGACTTCAACAAGTAATGGTCTGAGCTATAACGGCGGACCAAAAACCACTATCGATAAATGGGGCGCGTTCGTCAATGCCGATGTGGATATGACCGACAAATGGCACACCAGCGCTGGCGTGCGCTATCAAAACATCAAATCGGATACCGACCGTTTTGTGCCCATTTATGAGCAGCTATTGGCGGATTATTTTGCGACCAATGGCATCAGTGATATTGCTGACGCTTACGGTATTGATTACGAAGCAGGCGCGGTTGAGGCGGGTAGCAGTAAGCACGACAAAGTGCTGTTTAACCTTGGTACCAGCTATCAGTTGACCGATGATGACCAAGTCTTTGCTAACTTCTCGCAAGGCTTTACCACGGCTGACGTGCAGCGCGCCTTACGTGACGTGCGTGCTGGATTTGTGGTCAACTCAGACAATATTCAGCCCATTTCTATCAATAACTACGAGCTGGGCTGGCAAGGTAAGCGCGGTGATACCAGCGCAAAGGTTAGCGGTTTTTATAACGACTCAGACAAAACCGTACGCTTTACCAACGACTATACCGTTGAAGTCGTCGATACGGACGAACGTATTTACGGCGCTGAAGCCTCGCTCACGCATGATTTGAACAAAGACTGGCAGTTTGGCGGCAGCCTTGCCTATACCCGCGGGCAATACAAAAAAGACGGCGACTGGCTGGAGCTGGATGCAGTACGCCTGACGCCACTCAAAGGCACGGCATACGCGCAGTATAACTTTAGCGAAGGCAGCAATATTCGCTTGCAAGCGCTGGCAGTCGGCGGTAGCGACAAGGCTTATAAGGACCAACAGAACGACCCAGACGCGAGTGCGCAGCCATTAACAGGCTATGCGACCTTTGATGTGCTTGGGCAAGTCAAACTGCCTGTCGGCCGTATGGGCTACGGCGTGTATAATATCTTAAACAAAGACTATCAGACCGTGTATCATCAAACGACCTTTGGCGATTTAAACCGTTTGCCTGCTTCAGGGACAACTTACGGCTTGAGCTATACCGTGGATTACTAAAAAGCGCCACGCATTAAAAAACCCTTCATGCTATGAAAATTTAGCGTGAAGGGTTTCTTTATGTTCATAACTCTCTAAATCATTCATCTGCTCCAAGAGTATTTGCTAGCGTTTCCAACTTCACGCTTTATCAGGTGTAAAATTCTTCTTTAGTATTTTATGATTGACTTATAGCGTATCAATGCTAATCTAAGCACTCTTTGGGGAGTAGCCTGCTTTCGTACTGCGAAAGCGTTCGTATCAACACACTTGGCCACATGCCATGGTGCGAACACCTCTCGGTTGGCGAGACCATCGATATATCTACACTGCAGGTCGGGGGTGTGGCTATGTCGTGGACTCTATACTCGACCAGAGAAAATCACATGAATCCTATCGCACTTCTATTACTTGCTTTTTCTATGTCTACGGATGCCTTTTCTGTGGCAATCAGTAAAGGAGCAATTCTTAAAAACCCTCGTTTTACCGAAGCCTTCAGAATGGGCGTTATTTTTGGCACCATTGAAGCGATCACGCCGATTATTGGTTGGTTAATTGGTCACTCTGCCACATCCTTTATAGATGCGTCTTTTATTGAGGCATGGGATCATTGGGTCGCGTTTGTCATACTTTTTACGCTCGGTCTGCACATGCTGTATGAGGGACTGAAGCCAAGTGATGAAACGGCAGAAGTGCTATCGAGACATTCTTTTTTTAAACTTGCTTTGACTGCATTTGGTACCAGCATCGATGCCATGGCTGTCGGTGTGAGCCTAGCATTTGTCAAGGTCAATATTTTGCTGGCGGCAGGTCTGATTGGTCTAGCGACTACGATAATGGTCACGCTAGGGGTGATGTTAGGAAAGGTGTTGGGCTCCATAATCGGTCACAGAGCTGAAATATTTGGTGGTGTGATGCTAATTGCCATCGGTACATGGATTTTATTCAGTCATCTTTAGTCACTTGATAGATATGAGCTACTTGATAAATATAAGCCTAGCTATTGATATAGCTGGGCTTTTTTATGTCTATAATCAGCACATAACACCATAACTCTTGCTAAATGAACGGAACATCTCAGTACTACAAAAATTGTTAATCATCAATAGAATAATCATGATGAAGATAAAAATGCCAATGCCCCACATAGGCAAAGTGAGCATCCAATTCGTCAAATTTTGGTTACCACAATGGCTACAGCTCCAATCAGAACGTTTGAGGCTAGTATCACATTTCGGACATCTTTTATGATTAATAAACAATTTAGCCTCCCTTACAAATATATGCTTTTATAAGAGTATATATCTGCTATATCAATTGGGCAATTGTTTATCAAGACAATTATATATTGTCAGCGATTGGATGCGAATCAGGATGGAATGCATAATGATAAAGATCTCTAAAAAAATACATGTTTAAAATGATTTTGTTACATATTGTTAAATAGCAGTCGATGCTATGTATAATGCAGCCCTAATACAGTTTTCATTCATATGCCCTTAAGAAGAATATTTTATCATGTCAAATAAGCGTCCCTTATATATTCCCGTTGCTGGCCCCGCTCTTTTAGAGACCCCTTTACTCAATAAAGGCAGTGCCTTCTCAGCAGAAGAGCGCAATAGCTTTAATTTAACTGGGTTACTACCGCATAATATTGAGACGATTGAAGAGCAATCATTGCGTGCTTATCATCAGCTGCGCTCATTCACGAGTGATATGGACAAGCATATCTATTTGCGTAATATTCAAGACACCAATGAAACCTTGTTTTATCATTTGGTTGAGCAGCACATTGAAGAAATCATGCCGCTCATATATACCCCGACAGTTGGTCAAGCGTGTGAAAAATTCTCGCAAATCTATCGCCGTAAACGGGGGCTATTTGTCTCATATGCTGAGCGCCATCAAATTGATGATATATTGCAAAATGCCACCAAACAAAACGTCAAAGTGATCGTTGTCACTGACGGCGAACGTATATTGGGCCTTGGAGACCAAGGGATTGGCGGTATGGGCATTCCAATCGGTAAGTTGTCTTTATACACGGCGTGCGGTGGTATTAGCCCAGCGTATTGCTTACCAATCTTGTTAGATGTCGGCACCAATAATCAACAGCTCCTTGACGATCCTATGTATATGGGCTGGAGAAACCCACGTATCTCTGGCGATGAGTATAATGAGTTTGTGGATTTATTCATTCAAGCCGTTAAACGCCGTTGGCCAGAAGCGTTATTGCAGTTTGAAGATTTTGCACAGGAAAATGCCACCCCATTATTGAATAAATATCGTGACCAGCTATGCTGTTTCAATGATGATATCCAAGGGACAGCTGCGGTATCGGTCGGTACCTTGATTGCTGCTTGCTTGAATAAAGGTCAAAAATTAAGCGAGCAAAAAATCGCGTTTTTGGGCGCAGGCTCGGCAGGTTGTGGTATCGCCGAACATATTGTTCGCCAAATGCAGCGTGAAGGGTTGACTGAAGCGCAAGCACGTAGCCAAGTATTTATGGTGGATCGTTATGGTCTGTTGACCGACAGCATGACCGAGCTACAAAAATTCCAAGTACCATTGGTACAAAAAGAATCAGACATTGCGCATTGGGACAAGAGCAACAAGCTCGGTTTGGCACAAGTCGTTCAGCAAGGCGGTGTCACGGTATTGTTCGGTGTCAGTGGCCAAAAAGGTCTGTTTACCCAAGAGGTCATCGAAGCGTTATGCGCCAATACGGAACATCCAATTGTATTACCGCTGTCAAACCCAACAACTCGTGTTGAGGCAACACCGCAAGAAGTGATGAACTGGAGTCGTGGCAAAGCCATCATTGCAACAGGCAGTCCTTTTCCTCCCACGACCTTCAATGGCCAGACCTTTGAGGTGTCTCAGTGTAATAACAGCTATATATTCCCAGGCATCGGTCTTGGCGTTTTGGCGGCTCAGGCGACAAGTATCAGTGATAATATGCTAATGGCGGCAAGCCAAGCCCTTGCAGATATCTCTATGGAGTACCAAAAAGCACCGGGTGCTATACTACCGCCAATCAAAGTGATCAGAGAGATTAGTGAAAAAATAGCCTATGCCGTAGCAGTGCAAGCGGTTGAAGATAAGCTGGCACTACCTGATACCGCGGAAAACTTACAACGCAGAATAGAGGCAAACTTTTGGTTACCTGAATACCGTCACTATCGCCGTACTTCTTTTTAATATAGAAAAGATATAAAAAAATCCTAATACCACGATGAAAAGTGGTATTAGGATTTTTTGTTTGAGCAAACAGATAAGGCTTATACTCGCAGAGATGCAAGAAAATTGGAAGGATATCGATAGTATAATGGCAGCTTAGTTCTACTTATTTGGTGTTTTAAATTTGGGGGGTATTTCCGTTTGAACTGTAGTAAAACAGGCATTCATCATGCCCTAAAGCGCCTAGGCATCAGTCAAAAAAAAGACTTTAGAACATCCAAAAGCCTGTCCGATCAAAAGAGCGATATATCAGAATAAGCTTGAGCACTTTAGGCAACAAGGCTATCCCATCGTTTATATATACGCGCGCGGCTTTGAGAGTCAGACCATTCGCTCTCATGGTTATGCACCGATTGGTAAGCCTTGTATCGATAGCTACAACTGGCAAGGTAAAAAGCGAACCAACGTTATCGGTGCTCTGTATGAAAAGATGCTGTTTGCCCTAGATTACTTTGAGACAAACATCAACAGCATCGTCTTCTATCACTGGTGCAAACACAAGCTAATCCCAAGTCTTAAAACCAAATGCTTGATTGTGATGGATAATGCCAGATTTCATAAGAGTAAGCGTATTCAAAAGCTACTGAATAGGCATGGTCATCGTATTCTATGGCTGCCACCATACAGCCCTGATCTGAATTCCATTGAAAAGAAATGGGCACAAGTAAAGTTTCTACGCCAAGGCTGGATGGAAAACGACTTATCCAAATTGTTTTATGATGTTTGTCCTAACCATAACAATTTTATTTTGAACTGACTATATAAATAATTATAAAAACTCGAAGTATGATTTCAAAGCTTGGTTACCTAGAGTAGCCAAGCTTTTTTAGTATTTAATAACGAGTACAAAAACAGTCATGCTTTTAAAGACTTAATAAGTACGACCAAGATTTATTGCACCGGTAAGTGCGCCGTCTATTTTTGTAACACTGCTGCAATTTAAAACGTTATTGTTAAATCTATGTTTTGTTTTGTGTGATTAGTCCGCTATTACTTGAGCCTTTTACCGTTTTTGCTATGGTAATAGCTCAACAGCAATCATATAGGAAAGACTTATGAGTAAAAACAATAATAAAGAGCGGATTATCGATAATTCAGAAGATCTGAAAGATAAAATCACTGAGTCTATGGATGCCTTTAAACTGCGGGCAGATCTGTTAGTGGCGAATTTAAAAGAGGGCGGCAATGATGGTTATGATCACTCAATCTCTAGCGCCGGCGAGAAAGGTCTAAAGTCAGGCAAAGTATCCGAGCTTACCGTTATCGCACCGCTAAAAGACGGCGGCGCTGCCCGTCTCAAAGAGATTCTAAAAATAGCAGGGGGCAATCTAAAAGGCGCGACAAGGGTAGGCACTTTGCACGATTTGCGCTTCGTCTTTTTAGATAATGATACAAGAGTGCTTTTTTGCACCGCTTATGACGGCGACTGGGATCCTTATATTGATGATTTCGCCACCAAAATTCCTGAACTCATGGATATTTTATTCGGCAATGTCGAGGGCTGGCCGGGTATCAAAGACCCAAGTGTTAAGCAGTTTATTCTTGATCATCAGATTACTGCTGCAGGCTGGTACGTAGGCGTCCCGCATCTGACGGTACAAGATATTCGCCGTCATGAGCGTATTGTTAAAGGCATCAATAAAGCTTTAGATGAAGCGCAAACAAACTAATTTTCTAGACATTGTATTTTTAAACGCATAAATTTCAAGGCTTTGATACGGTCATACTTTAATAACGATAAAAAATGAATAGGGCGATGTATGAGTAATGATGATAACAAACCTTTAACGGGATTGACCGATAAGTTGCAAGACTTAAAAGATGAGTTTGGCAATCGCATCGAAAACAGCGATTTTGAGACGTGGCTTAAAGGCGTGAAAGAGGAAGTCGGTGACGGTATTGAGATGATGGCTCGTAGGGCGCGCGGGGTCTTTAACCCCAATCTCGTCACCATGCAGCTAAAAGATATTCAATCTATCGTCCTACGTGAGCGTCCCGCCCCATATTTTGGCACGGTAGTAGCACTAAAAATCAATAATGCTGACGTTGGCAAACAAATGCTAGCGCAGGTGTTGCCTCATGTAACCGGTAGTGAAGACTGGCACAAAGACATGCAAGCCACGCTGTCTATCGTCATGACTTACGAGGGTCTACAAGCGTTAGGTGTACCGCAGTCATCACTTGATAGCTTTCCTGAGTCTTTTAAAGCAGGTATGGCAGCGCGTGCTGAGCAGTTGCGCGATTTTGATGTTAATGCCCCTGAGAATTGGATGGCACCTTTTGGGGATAAGGGTGATATCCATGTGGGCGCGGCTATTATCGCTGATACTAAAGATAAATGGCAGGCCAAACTTGACGAGCTTCGAGATAATCTTACCGATCATATCGATGTGGACAATCCTGCTAATGGTGATGTAGAAATCCTAATCGAGCAGGACTTTGGTTCAAATGACATCGTCAAAAACGTCTTTGGTTATCGTGACGGTATCAGTAATCCTGAGATTCAAGGCAGTGGTATTCAGACGCCTTCGAACCATGACGGCGATCCTATTGCCGCAGGGGAGTTTGTGCTCGGTTACGAAGGGGAGGCAGGGCTGGTTGCGCCTATGCCGCAGCCTGAAGTCTTAGGCAAGAACGGCTCGTTTATGGTGTTACGTGCTTATCATAGCCATGTTGCTGCTTTTAATAAATACCGCAAAGATAATACCGACAGCGAAGAAGAGGCGGAGCTGCTAGGTGCAAAAATGTGGGGACGCTGGCGTTCAGGCGCGCCGCTCGTTTTGTCTCCCGATCATGATGATAAAGCGCTTGGCGATGATCCTAGCCGCAATAACGACTTTGGTTATAAAGACGATCCTTACGGTAAAAAGTGTCCGTTTGGCGCGCATATCAGGCGTATGAACCCACGCGATAGCGAAGATTTTATTTTATCCGATGTGCGTATTCACCGTATCGTTAGACGTAGCGTGGGCTTTGGTGAAGTTGTGCCACCCGATGTAATAGAGGACGATGGCAAAGATCGCGGTCTGTTTTTTATTGGTATTAATGCTCATGCCATGGAGACGGTTGAGTTCTTGCAATCGCAGTGGATCAACGATGGCAACTTTATGAGCTTAGGCGAAGAAAAAGATCCTATGGTTGGTTTGCACTTTGGTGATAAAGGAGGAAGTGATAAAGACAGCGATGCAGATACCTTTACTGTTCCGGCTGATCCAATTCGCAAACGCTACCATGGTATTGAAACCTTTAATACCTTGCACGGCGGCGAGTACTTTTTTATTCCGAGTTTATCGGCGCTAAAATGGATTAGCGAGCTGTCTTAACTCTCAGTACCATTTGTAATAGTCACCACTTAACAATAATAATCATGAATAAAATTAGGAAATATAATGCTAAAAAAATTATTTAAACCCAAATACGTCCCCTACGATCCAAAATATATCGAATTAAGTGCTGAGGACGAAAAAAACATTCGTACTATTACCGACGATATCAAAAGCTATATTTCGCGTAGTGATAAAGCCAGTAATATCGATTATCACACGCGTGATGCCCATGCCAAGGGGTACTGCGCACTAAAAGCCAAGTTTGAGATATTAGATGATATTCCCAAAGAGTACGCGCAAGGTTTGTATGCTAAAGCGGGCATTCATGATGCGGTGATTCGTTTGTCCAACGGTTCATCTCGAGTATTCGCTGATCGTAAGTTGGGCTTTGCTCAAGGTCTCGCGATTAAAGTTTTTGACGTACCGGGTAAGAAGCTCGCTCCCGGTGAGGAGGACAGTACGACCTTTGATTATAACTTTATCAATCATCCGGTGTTCTTTTGCAATAGAATTGAGGAGTATACCTATCTCTCAAGACTGTTTTTGGAATTACCTAAATACACGGAGAAGGGCGCGATCGGTAAAGCGCAGTTGGCGTTTAACTGGCTGACCAATTACGGCTCAAGATTACCAACCAAAGAGTCGATTAAAACCTTTAAAGCTATCGGCGGCTTTACGAGGATTGAACCAAAAAATACCTTGTTATACGACTTTCATTCGCAAGGTGTGGTGCGTCATGGTGATTATATGGCAAAGATACGGGCAACGCCAACAGCCTCTTCTGTCAAAAAAGTCACGCGCCGTGATGTCGATGTCGACGCCCGCGAAGAGGCGCTGCGACCGCTTATCGTCGAGGAGATACGCGAACATGATTATCAGTTTGATATCCAGATTCAGCTATGCCGTAATCTCAAAAAGCAGCCGATTGAAGAGATTACGACGCAGTGGCAAGAGTCGGATACGCCCTTTGTCACCGTAGCGCGTTTAACCCTTCCTTGCCAAGACGTACCAGATGACGGTAATTTTGAGATTATGGAGAATCTATCCTTTACCCCATTTCGCTGTCTTGAAGAGAACCGTCCTATCGGAAACTTACAACAGTCGCGTCTCAAGGCCTATCAAGTCGCCTCCGAGACTCGCCATAAACTCAACGACGTCAAGCGCCGTGAGCCAAAGAGTTTAAAGGAGACGTTTGCTAAGTCTTTTTTTTAGACTAATTGTTTTTGGGGCTGTCCTAGATAAGTAAAATTATTTAGGATAGCACTATGAGAAAGAGTAAACTAAGTTGGTATAAACAAAACAGACTCATCGAGTTATTTGTTGCTGGTTCTACCGCGAGAACAGCAGCAAGCCTAATCGGTGTTAATAAAACCACAGCCAGTTAAAGCGTAATGGCAAGGTCTACGCTTGTATTATACCCAATGCTAAAGCAGATACTTTGATCCCCATCATAAGAGAAAAAGTGAAGCCTGATAGCATTGTTTATACTGACTCATTTAAAAGCTATAACGCATTAGATGTCAGTGAGTTTACTCATTATCGTATCAACCACTCCAAAACCTTTGTTAATGATAAGAATCACATTAATGGTATAGAGAACTTTTGGAACCAAGCTAAACGGCATCTACGTAAGTTTAACGGAGTTCCAAAAGAGCATTTTCACCTCTATTTAAAGGAATGTGAGTGGCGTTTTAATCACAGTGACCCAAAGTCGCAATTACTACAATTAAAACAATGGGTTAAACAGGGTTTAAACTAGTTATCTAGGACAGCCCCTAAAAAAATCCTAATACCACTTTTCATCGTGGTATTAGGATTTTTTGTTTGAGCAAACAGATAAGGCTTATACTCGCAGAGATGCAAGAAAATTGCCATGCGTGCTGAAAAAACGGATGAGTCGTTTGCTGCTAATATCTATTTAGCAGCGACGATTATCCATTGACGGTAATTGTCAACACACCCTAGTTAAATCTACAATTTAGAATTAATACCTTTAAAGTATCGGTGGTGTTCTAAAAAGTATGCTGACATCAGACATAGCCATCATTGATATAAAAGAATACCAAATCAAACACTTTTAAGTGATTATCGAGCTTCTTAGAGAAACAACAGGTTCTTCTAACGGCTCGTTTTAGTCGGTGTCTAAGACGGCAATTATTGCCTTCAATACCTATCGTATGCTGTTTGCCAACTTGTTTGTTATCTGGTTTAAAGGACGTTATGAAACTGTCCCAATTGTCCATGCTAATAGAGTCATAGCTCACTTTAAGTTGCTTAAGACGCGCTCTTAGTTTCTGAGCTGTTTTTAAGTCGCGTTTGCCCCAAACATAAGCGACAATCTCATTAGTAGCCCGGTCATAAGCATAAATAAGCCAGACTTTACGCTTCTTACGATATACGTAAGTCCAAAAATCATCAACTTCTAAGCGTTCATAGTAGCGCTTATTAGGCAGGATCTTATAAACGGATGAGCTTATGGTGCTGAGCACTTTACCAATACTCACCGAGGTAATGATGGCTATGTCTCTAACACCGCAGCCTCGAGCAGTCATCAGCCGTAAGATGTCTTCTATTTGAGAGTAACAGCCTTGGTAGTTTAAGACATGGTCATCAATGAATTGTCGTTTGCAGTCCTTACATTGGTAGTTCTGCTTGCCATAGCTTTTTATACCATTTTTCTTTAGACTAAGACTGTGACTAAGACAGTCGGGGCAATTGATCTGTATTTGTGTCTTCATAACCTCAAATATATCATCTTGCTTCGGCTGTCACCCTTCCTTTATTACCCCAGCATACTTTTTGATACACCACCCCCATTTTTATTGGTTTAATTTGGCCAACACATTTTCTGCTAAGTCTTGCAACGTTTCTTTGACAGGGCGTTTGGTAGGCTTTAAATTAATGGCGACATGAGATAAGCCTTGTTCTTTCTGCTCTTGCCAAAATTCCAGCAAACTATGTGACCCGCCTCGTAGATAAATATTGCGAGATAATTGAGCAGGCTCATTCGGCTTCTCACTAAGTTCGACAAAATTGGCATAACCAAAAGGATGCCAAGCGTCATCTTGATTTAAATCCGCCAAGGTTTGCACAATGTTTTTGGTATCTTTTGGGTTTACCCCATGCCAAATCCACGCATCGGCAGTATTAGCAAGCCAATCTAGTTCCTGTCTGGCACGACCAATAGCAACCATCGGTAAGCGTTGTTCAAGGGTAGGGATAAAGCCAATATTGCCTGTTAAATCCCCATAATGTTGCCCTTTAAACTGCGGAAATTTTTGGGTGGTTAAGGCACGAATCATGTCCCAACTTTCTCGAAAACGCTCGGCACGATTGTCAAAGTTTTGCTGAAACACAGGGTATTCCACAGGTCTATCGCCACTCGACATTCCCAAAATAAAGCGATTATTGCTTAATACTGCCGTACTTGCTGAGGCTTTGGCGATATGAATGGGACTCCGCAAAGGTGCAACGATGCCTGCTGAACCTATCGCAATTCGTTGGGTTTTCGCAGTCAAATAGCCCATGGCAACCATGGGGTCAAATGCTTGTCCAACATCGCCAAAACTTGGGTCATAAAATGGCACATCTCGCAACCATAGTGCAGAAAATCCAAGCTGTTCTGCTAAGACAGCGGTTTCCCCAAAGTCTTCTAAGCTCGGAATCGGACTATTGGGATAGCCTTTAAACGGGGCAATCAATCCCAAGGTGAGTTTATCCGCTTGAAACACCTCACTAAATGCAGGGTGATTGGCAAGATGAGGGGGTAGTTGTTTTTGTTGCGGGGTTATATTTTCATTCGTCTGAGCGGTGTGAAGTAATTGGCTATTGTCTTGTCCAAGAACAGAGAGGTTTGGTACAGCAGTTTGTGAGCTTGTGGTCATGGGAGTCACTCCGTTAAATTAAGCATTAAAAAATATAGCCCTAGTATAATGCTTTTGTTTTTAATGATAATTGGGGTAAAATTGGAAACAGTTTTGCTTTTTTTGCAAAAATATGTTTATTCAAAAATACACTTAACTGCTAACAAACCCATGACCATCAATTACTTCTATGCCCTCACTATTTTTCACCATGTGGCGAATACTAATAGCTTTACTGCCACGGCAAGTCAGCTTGGGCTGGCGGTGTCGTCTGTCACTCGGCAAATTGATAACTTAGAACAATCCTTGCAAGTTAAGCTATTGAATCGCTCAACCAGACATTTGGATTTGACCCATGCAGGGATGCGTTATTTACAACAGACTGAGCCGATATTAGCTGAATTACAACAGGTAAATGAAGCGATTAAAGAGGAGCAAATTGAGCCACAAGGGCGATTGTGCCTTACTTTTCCCAGTGCCTATGGGATTGAAAAAATCGCCCCATTGCTTGCCGAATTTGCCCATTTATACCCAAAAATTGAATTGGAGCTATTTGCCAGTGATGAATTTGTAGATTTATTTAATGAGAAATATGATGTAGGGGTGCGGTTAGGGCGTGTGGAGGATGACCGCTTGGTAGCAAAATTTATTGCCTCTCAGCAACGGCTGTTATGTGCCAGTCCCGATTATCTACGATTGCATGGAATACCACAAACACCGTCACAATTAGCCGAGCATAATTGTTTGCCGTTTATGTATCAAGGCTATGCGTCAAAGTGGTATTTCCATCAAACGGGTAAAACGCAAAGTTTGCGGGTGACAGGGAATTTGATGGGTAATAATATAGAAATGCTGAAACAAGCCACGCTTGATGGACAAGGGATTAGCCATTTACCTAATTGGCTGATTGAGAAAGCGTTGCAGTCTGGGGCGTTGGTACAGGTGTTGTCTGATTGGCAAGTGACCCCGTCTTTGGCGACCGATGACGGGATTTATTTGGTGTATCCGCCCACTAGCCGTAATGTGGTAAAAATTGGCGTGTTGGTAAATTTTCTAGCACAGCGTTTGATAGGTTAAACTGTAGATGGTGATATTGTGAAAAGCAGTAGAATATTATGCGTATCTAATTTAGGGAGGGTTTTCTTCATAAAAGTAGTCTAGCATAGTGCTTATCTACTACAGCCCCAAAAATTAATTACATCCATGCAGTCACATAAATTTTAGACAATAAAAAACCCTTACAAGTCAATGACTGTAAGGGTTTGAATATGGTGGGCCCAGTATCAACCATACTTATTGATTAAGTTTTTGATATTAAAAGATATTTATAAATATTAATTTTATTATACCAACATTTATACCAACAATCTTATGAGTTAGATAGCTGATCCTGAAGATATATTATTCATAAAAAATATTGTTATCTTTTGTTATATTAGGCTGCTAATTTACATTTATCAGGTTTGAGCTGCTTAGTGTTTACTATGAATAATATCATTAGTTGATATAATCTAAAAAAGAAGTCTTTTGTCTGGATGAATAAATGTAGGGGCTGTAGTAGATAAGGATTAAATATCACACCATTTTCTCAGGAATTTTAGCTGATTAGATGGTGAACCATAGTTAAATCTAAACTCACATTCTTTTAAAAATAAATGGAAGTTCTTCTTATCGCGGCTGTTCTAGCAGTCACTTCAGCCGTAAAAAACTCTAACAGCCTTCGCTGTATTTTTTTACTTAGTTTACAATGGGTTATCTTCATAAAAGTAGTCTAGCATAGTGCTTATCTACTACAGCCCCTAAATGTATATTAATGAGTTAAGAGTAAACAGTTATTATGACTGGGAAGTTATTTGTAAATATTTAGCTAATATTTACACATTAAATAAATATGGGTAACCCTCCCAAACCTAAGACACCTTATAAATGGAATTAAGCTGCCTGAGCTATGCTGAATAAAACGTAGAGCTAAACTTGGTAAACTAAGCACAATAACAGGAGTTTACCATGACCAAGAAAATCAGAACTTATAGTGACGAATTTAAAGCCGAAGCTGTCAAGAAAATAGCAGATAATAATGGCAATATTTCAGCGACTGCAAAGCAGCTTGGTATTGCCATGCAAACGCTCTCAAACTGGAATAACAAATCCAATCAAGGCAAGCTTGTCGGCACAGAGCAATATGATCCTGACCTTATGAGTGCTCTTCAAGAAATAAAGCAGCTCAAGCGTCAGCTCAAAGTGGCTGAAGAGGAGCGTGAAATACTAAAAAATGCGACGGCGTACTTCGCGAATGAGGAACGTTAAGAAACAGTCTGGGAGACTGTTTTAGTGACGCAAGGCGTAGGGCTATGCCCGAAGTGGCAGTTAGTAAAGTACGCCTTTATCAAACCCCCATATCAACAACATCACCTAAGAAAACTAGACTTCATAATCTAGCCTTATACACTATATGAATAATAGCATTCAGAGCCTTTTCGACTTATCAAAATAAAATAGACCTATAGTAGGTCTACATATTATTAATATTTTGAACACTAGGATATTGAGGTGTATGCTACTTAGCAATCAATAATCCTACAGTAACTTCAAAACAATACTCATCTTTGATAGTGATATTGACCGTCCCTTTATGAGCATTAGCAATAGCCTGAACGATAGATAAACCCAAACCTGAGCCTGAGTGGTGCTGGCTAGTTTTATCATGACGATAAAAGCGCTCAAACAATCGATCTGCTTCGCTTTGGTTTAACGGTTTTTCTAGAAGATTAGTAAAAGTTATCTCTAGCCAAGATTGCTTCGCGGTTTGAGTGTTACTTTGATCGTCTTCAAGCATCTTATAAGTATTAACGGAAGTATTTGGAGTGTTGACAGTGGCTGATATTGTGATGACACTATTACTAGCGGCGTAGTAGATCGCGTTTGATAGCAGATTAGCAAATAGCCTTTGCAATAAACCTTCATCGCCTAATACTGCCTTAAAATCTCCTAATTTTACAAAAGTTATTTTACGATCCTCGGCAATCATTTCAAAGTAATCTAACAGCTTATTGATTAGGACCTCAGTATCTACAGTAGTCACTTGCGAATCACTCAGTCCTTTTTGGGTTTTTGCTAGCAGTAGCATGTTGTTAATCATCGCCGATAATTGCTCTAAGGTGTCATGTTGCTGATGTAATTGTTCGACATATTCCTCTTCCTCTCTAGGCTTATTTAACATGACTTGCGTTTGCGTAATCAGCGTCGCTATTGGCGTGCGTAGCTCATGCGCGATATTGTCTGAAAATCGCGACAACGACTCAAAATTGCTTTCAAGCTTAGCCATCATCGAGTTATAGGATTCTGCTAAAGGTCTTAGCTCTAATGGCATATCACTAACTATTACTCTTTCGCTCAATCTTTCAGGATGAATACCTTTCATCCTTTGCACGATAGTGGATAAAGGGGCAAAACCCCAATACACGCTTAAGGCTGCTATTGAAATCAACAGTAGTGTGATGGCAAATAGGATCAGACTAAGTTGACGGTTAAACTGTAATAAATACTGATGATGCACGTCAATGGGTAAGGCGATAAGGGCAAGCATGTCATCGTCTCCAATAACCATAGCTCGATAACGTCTGTCTTTAATATTTATTACAAACTGTCTGTCATCATGATTTTGCTGTAATGATAATAGGTTAAAGTCGGCACTTAATTCATTAGCAAAGTTTTTGGGAGTACTAGATAGCAATCGCCCCTCTTTATCAGCAATGATAGTTTTTAGATCGTAATCTAGCGCTGATGAATGCAGGTGATCATCATTTTCTGTGGCTATTGTAGGAAGTAGATTTGAAGAAGCTTTCGAGCTTAGCGGTTGTTGAGTGTTTGATGGACTTTGAGGCTTAGGTAGTGTCTGAGAGGCTATTTGGTTATCCGCCTCTGTTACGCGCTTACGTAGATTAAAGGCTGCGTGGGTAATGATTTCAGCATCCATTTGCTCAAAATGGCTTTTAACAGAGTGCTGTACCCAGATATAGATTATCAACTGCGATAAAACGACAAATATCGTCAATAAAAACACAGTTCGCCATAGTAAGGGTAAGCGTCGATTGTCCAATCTATTTATCATATTGGCTATCTTCCGTTTCGCTGGCAGCTTTATTACTAGCTGAAACGTCGACAGCATCTAATCGGTAGCCCATGCCACGCACAGTATGAATTAGCTTGGTATCAAACTCATCGTCTATTTTTATACGCAGACGTCTTATTGCCACATCAATCACATTAGTATCGTTATCAAAGTTCATATCCCATACTTGTGAAGCAATGATTGAGCGTGGTAATACTTCACCGCGGCGCTCTAATAGAAACTGTAATAGGGAGAACTCTTTTGCGGTTAGTTTAATGGGCGTGTCTCCTCTATGTACAGTGCGCTTGGCAATGTCCATTTTGAGATCCGCTATTTGCATGAGCGTACTTTTATAGTCGGCTTGATTGGCGCGTCGTAATAAGCTTTTTATCCTGACTATTAACTCTGCAAAGGCAAAAGGTTTGGTCAGATAATCATCACCGCCAATCTCAATCCCCTTGATTTTGTCATCTAAATCATCTTTTGCCGTTAAAAATAAAACTGGCGTATGCTTGCCAGCCGCTCGGTAATTACGTACTAGCTCAAAACCGCTAACATCAGGCAGCATAACATCCATGAGTATCACGCTAAACTCTTCAGTCATCATAGCATGGTAGCCATCTAAACCTGTCAGCTGATGATCAACAATGAAGCCTGCTTCACTTAAGCCTTTTTTTACATATTCGCCGAGTTTTAATTCATCTTCTACTAGTAGTACTTTCATAGTAATCCTTCAATATAATTATGATTTTATAATACCCAAATCAATATAAATGACAAAACGGACTGGTATCTGACAAAGATGTCATGCGCTCGTCATCAAATGGTCAGTCTTCGTTTGTTAATCTATACCTATAGTACATAGCGGCTCATTCTTGACATTCTTGATACGTGTAGCTACTATGAATTATTACTACAGGTAATTAGTTTCAATATTTAATAATTTATTAAGGATGTTATATGAAAAGCTATCGTTCATTCAAAAAAGTGGTGCTGCTATCCGCTTCGATGCTTATCGGTATATCAGCAGCTAATGCGCATACTACCAATCTAAGCACTTCAATTATCGATAATTGCGATAACTTAACTACGTTTGCCAGAAATCTAGATCACAATAACGCGCAGATGTCTGATGCTCAAATGAAAAGCTATGTTGATGCACGAGTCGCTTGCGAAGTTCAGCATCAAAATCAACATCTGCAGTCTGAAAAGTATTTTATAAAAAAATATGGTAGCGATCGTGATAGAAATGCTGATGCCATACTAAATGAATACGTGCCGGATTAAAATATAAAAGTAGCAAGATGACAATATTGTCATCTTGCTGTCATCTCTCTGTCAGAATCAATAAGTTATGCTTTAGACTGGTTATGCTTTAGACTGAATTAATATCCTAAAGCTTTATGTACCCTCAACTAAATCAATTAAGGATTAACCATGTCACTCTTTAAATCAAAGTCTTTACCTAAAGCAATCGTAGCCACTGCCGTCGCTCTAGTCGTTTCAACCTCAGCTATGGCGCATGATCCAAAAATGCATGCGCAAAAAGATCAGATGAACTGTGAAAAAATGCAAAAGCATATGCAAATGATGCAAAAAATGGATCATAGCAAAATGGATATGAACGATCCTGCCATGAAAGCGATGATGGCTAACATGGGTAAAATGAAGCAAATGTATCAAAAGCACTGCGTAACAGATAAAAGTGACTCTTAAACATTGATTTTATAAATCCTTTATTACTGCTAGATAGTTTCATCAATCAGTAATAAGGGTTTGTAGGAAATATTTGTAGACGCTAAGAGTAGGGTATTAAAGAAAATGGATTATAGGATAAACCCATGAAGTTTTTACTAGGAGTACTTTTCACTGTCGTGGTCGCTATTGTTGGTGTCTTTACTGTGGTTATGAGTGGTGTCATTAATATTGGCGCTGATCAAGGACATAGTCCATTGGTTTATAATTTCTTGGAAACCGCTCGCAAACGTTCCATAGCAAATGCCAGTAAAGATATTGTGGTACCAGACTTAGAGAAGGTCGATATCAGCTCTGGGGGCGCGGACTATAAGGATATGTGCGCAGGCTGCCATTTGTCTCCTGGGGTAGAGAGCACTGATTTTAGTGAGAGCCTATACCCTAAGCCACCTAATTTCACTAATGCGCAAGTAGTTGATCGTTATAAAACGGATGCAGGAGCTCAGCAAAGTTTTTGGGCGATTAAGCACGGTATTATGGCATCAGGCATGCCAGCATGGGGTGCTTCTCATGACGACGATAGAATGTGGGCAATGGTCGCTTTTATTAGATCACTACCTGAGTTAAATGAGAATCAGTATACCATGCTAACCACTAGACTGGATGATGACATGATGGATATGTCAGAAGGTGGAGCTGGAATGCAGCATTAATTCTTCCATATTCCTTTATAAAAGCGCAGTACTAAATAGAGCTGCCTTTTGGGATTTAAACTTTGCCTATACTACACTTAGTTATAGGGTATAAATCTTTAGAAGGTTCAACAGATAAGCAGACGCTTAGGAGTAAGTTATGAGACGCTATATAAATATAATGGGCAATGGACATAAAAAGGTATCAGCTTCTGCTCTTTTACTAGTAGCAACGTCAACAGTAATGGCTTGTAGTCAGCCCGATACTAGTGTTTCAAATTCTACTCAAACTGAGCCAGCGTTTGCCACCAAAAGTGCTCAAATAGAGCAACCACAACCGCAAATGATGTCTGTCAGTGCTAATTCAGGTACTGGGTCGACAATTCTACAAAACGTCTCGGCTACAGTTTACAAAGATGCTAATTGTGGCTGCTGCAAAGAATGGGTAGGCTATGCCGAAGGTCATGGTCTAAGCGCAACTGCGCAAGACGTTACAGATTTATCTTTATTTAAAGAGCGTTACGGTGTCCCGCAGCAAATGCGCTCTTGTCATACCACCGTCACTACTAATGGTTATGTTTTTGAAGGTCACGTTCCTGCCAAATACATGGCACAGTTTCTAGCCAATCCGCCAACTGATTCCATCGGTCTTGCGGTACCGAGTATGCCAGTTGGTAGTCCGGGCATGGAATATCAAGATAAATTTATGCCCTATAAAGTCATGCAATTGAACAAGGATGGCAGCACTCAAGTGTATGCGGCTATTGAGTCGCCAGCGCAGCAGATGTAGTTCTATTAATAAGTTATCAGATATATAAGTTCAACTCTCATTTCATGGATTAACTTAGGTCAATATTATGAATAAAAACAGATTTAACCGCAGGCGTTTTTTGACAGGGTCATCCACCTTGCTCGGCGCGTCGATGCTATCCACACTACCGACGATGGCTAATAGTGCTTTAACTAAAAGCCAAAATGTTGTAGTCAATAGTGATAGAGCCGATCACATTGTACCTATACTAACGGGTAATGAATTTGATCTTTATGTCAGTGAGAAGATGATAACGGTCAACGGCAAGTCAAGCATGGCAACGCTGATAAATGACTCACTGCCTGCACCAACGCTTAAGATGCAAGAAGGCGATACGGTCACCATTCGAGTCCATAATCAGCTGAATGAGTCGACCTCTATTCACTGGCATGGCCTCTTAGTGCCGTTTGAGATGGATGGCGTACCGGGTATCAGCTTTGATGGTATTCCTGCGGGTAGCACCTTCACGTACAAATTTAAACTGACACAGTCAGGCACTTATTGGTATCACTCGCATACTGGCTTCCAAGAGCAGACCGGTATGCGCGGGGCTATTGTGATTGAACCTAAAGGGCGCGAACGCTACCCTATCGAGGAAGATCACGTTATCCTGCTTAGTGATTGGACGCATCGCGATCCGCATAATCTGCTAAAACTGCTTAAGCAGCGTGCTGACTTTGATAATTACCATTTGCCAGATTTTAAAAAACTGTTATCTGATATTGCAGCAAAGGATTTAGAAGCCGCTTATGATAAGCGTAAAATGTGGAACCAGATGCGCATGATGCCGACTGATTTTACTGATTTATCTGGTGAGACCACGTTTACTTATCTTATGAATGGTAAAACGACAGCGGCTAACTGGTCGCAATTGGTCAAAGCCGGTCAGCCGGTCAAACTACGCTTTATCAATGGCTCCGCGCAGACCATATTTGATGTGCGCATTCCAGGGCTCAAAATAAAAGTGGTCGGCACCGATGGTAATGATGTCGCGCCCGTTGATGTCGATGATTTTCGCATCGGTGTGGCTGAGACTTATGACGTCATCGTCACCCCAACCCGTGACGCGCATACCATATTTGCCCAAAACATCGATCGCACCGGCTTTGTCGCAACCACGCTTGCCACTAAAAGAGGCGCTCGCGCTGCCATACCTGCTATGGATGATGTTGAGTGGCTAACTATGTCCGATATGATGGGGGCTATGGGTGCTAATGGCTATGATTCCCGTCATGCTAAGACCGAATATGACTTTAAGACAGATATGCGCGTCGATAGTCCACGGATGAATCTCGATGATCCGGGTATTAATTTGCGTGATATTAATCGTAAGGTTTTAACTTATAACCAACTGCATTCTGTTGGCAATGAAATAATGGCCGAGCAGCGCAAACCTACCAGAGAGATTGAAATACATCTAACCGGTAATATGGAGCGCTATATCTGGGCGTTAGACGGCATTATGTTTAAGGACGCACCGCCTGTTAATATCAAACCGGGCGAGCGTGTGCGTATTACCTTAGTCAATGACACCATGATGAATCATCCCATGCATCTGCATGGTATGTGGAGCGATTTGCGCGCGCCTGATGGCGATTTTCAAGTTCGCAAACATACGATAATGGTGCAACCAGCTCAAAAAATTAGCTTTGATGTCACAGGAGAAGCTGGTCGCTGGGCATGGCATTGCCACTTGCTCTATCATATGGAAGCCGGGATGTTTAGAGAAGTTGCCGTTGTTTAATAAACCTTCGAATATGAGCCTTATTATGAAAATATATAAAGTAGGTCTACCGTTTATTGGCATGTCATCTTTGATGCTACTAATGTCACCTTTAGCAAACGCTGCTGAGATGTCGAACATGGATCATGGCAGTATGGACATGTCTGGTATGGATATGTCAGATATGGATCACAGCAGCATGGATATGTCGGGCAATATGTCAGATATGGACCATAGTGGCATGGATATGTCAGGCGATATGTCGGATATGGATCATAGTGGTATGGATATGTCAGGCGATATGTCGGATATGGATCACAGTGGTATGGATATGTCAGGTGACATGTCAGATATGGATCATAGTGGCATGGATATGTCAGGTATGGATCATAGCAGTATGAATATGGATATGTCTGGAATGCAAGGCGGCGAACCACCTCCTAATGCTCGTAGTCCCGACTACTCAAATGGTGTTGACTATGGACAGTATGGTAAGCCTGTGATGATGGATAGCTTACCGTTATGGGGTGTGTCAGTAGAAACTTTGGGCTATCAGTTTGAGAATGACCAAATCGATTTTGAGTTTGATACGTGGTACGGTACTGATAGTAATCGTGTCACTCTACGCAGTGAGGGTAGTGCTCAAACTAACGATGATAAAGAAATCGATAGTCTGACCTCGCTCGCTTACTGGAAGCCTCTCGGTATCTATTGGAACGGAGAAGCAGGTGTCGCTTATAATACTGAAAACGATAAGTCCGCAATCATGGCTGGCATTGTCGGTACAGCGCCGTACTTTGTTGAGACTGACGCAAGAGCCTACGTATATACTGATGGACAAGTCCAGCTTGATCTTGGTACAGCGTACGAGTGGCGCTTAGCTCAGCGTTGGGTGGTCAGACCAGAAGTGCAGTTGACTGCTTTCAGTAAAGATGATACTGACAACGGTATTACTAAAGGTTTTAATGAGCTTGAAACTGAAGTTCGGTTAGCTTATGAAACCCTAAGTCGTCAATTATCACCCTACGTTGGTTTTAGTTATGCATCAGCCTTAGGGGATGCACGAGACTTACGCCGCCAAGAAAACGTAGCCGTTGATTCTAATAGTCTGACTGCTGGTGTGATGTTTTGGTTCTAGTGTTAACCATGTAAGTAACAACAGTTTATAACACTAGCTCTAAAAAAAGGCACCTCTTTATTTAGGTGCCTTTTTACTAAATTAAGGACAAGAATATGAATAACCATATGGATAATAAACAGAAGCAAATGAACCCTTATGTAAAGTTCACAATCATGATTTTAACATCGACAGTGGTGATGTTTATCATGATGTATTTTAACACCTATCAGTGGGATCACGTTTATTTTAGCGAAACCAGAGCTTATATGGCGTTATATATGGGCGCTATGATGGCAATTATCATGCTCGCCTTTATGACTAATATGTATAAAAAAACCAAGATAAACTTGATGGTTTATGGGGTTAGCGTAGTTTTATTTGCCTTTGGTCTTTGGGGCGTTAGATCACAACAAACGGTCGATCAAGTGGATTGGATGCAGGCGATGATACCGCATCACTCGATTGCTATTTTGACCAGTTCGCGTGCTGATATCGAAGATCCACGTGTACGTCAGCTTGCTGATGACATTATCGAAGCACAAAAGCGTGAAATCGGTGAGATGCAAGCACTTATTGATGAGTTGGAATAATATATTATGATACCAATAAGTAAGCTCTTCTTTAAAAACTATTTACTATATCGCGTCTTTTAATTCTAACTATACCTACTCCTTACTTCAAAAATAACCTGTAAAACTGAAGTTCTACGAAGAAATAAATTAAGGTCGAATAAGTATGAAGCAAGATAGAACGACTCGCTATCAGAAGGATAGTTTGACATTATCAGGAACAGTTATGCTAGGTACCGGTGTCATGATCGGTGCTGGTATTTTCGCTCTGACCGGTCAGATGGCTCAGATGACGGGTTCGCTTTTCCCACTTGCTTTTCTAGCCGCCGCAATCGTTGTTTCTTTTAGTGCCTATTCTTATATCAAAATCTCTAACGCTTACCCGTCGGCTGGCGGTGTTGCAATGTACCTGCATCAGGCATACGGAGATCGTTTACCGACTGGATTTAATGCCATGCTGATGTATTTCTCCATGGTTATAGCGCAGAGCTTTTTGGCCCGGACGTTCGGGTCATACACTATGCAGTTATTCGGTGGCGATGACAGCGGTCGCATGGTATCCATCCTTGGCGCCGCGCTTATTCTTGCTGCGTTCTTTATCAATTTACTTGGTAATCGTTGGATTCAGGGGGTTGCATCGGTTATCGGTATTATAAAAATTGTCGGTATTCTTATATTCGGGTTGGTTGGTATCTGGCTAGCTGATAGCTTTGCAGTTGATTCTTCTACATTAGATGACACTAATACTGTTGGTGACTTTCTTGGCGCAACGGCGCTAGGCATACTGGCATTTAAAGGCTTTACCACGATTACCAACAGTGGCTCGGAAGTAAAAAATCCTCATCGCAACGTCGGCCGTGCCATTGTAATATCAATCGCAATATGCGTAGTTATTTACACTCTAGTCGGTTTCGCGGTGTCTAGTAATCTATCTCTTGCCGAAATCATCGAAACTAAAGATTACTCCTTGGCTGCCGCCGCACGCCCAGCACTTGGCGACTATGGTCTATGGTTCACAGTTGCAATCGCAATGGTAGCTACCGCTGGCGGCCTCCTTGCTAGCATCTTCGCAGTCTCTCGTATGCTTGCTATGTTGACTGAGATGAAGCTGGTGCCTCATCGTCATTTGGGAATGCCGGGAAGCGTTCAAAAACATACGTTGGTCTATACTGTGGTGTTGGGTTTAGCTTTTACGACGTTATTTGACTTATCACGAATTGCAGCGCTTGGCATTGTTTTCTATCTAATTATGGATATCGCCATTCATTGGGGTGTTTTGCGATACCTTCGTCAGGATATAAAGGCGGTGATGTGGGTGCCTATAGTGGCCATACTTCTTGACCTGTTGGTTCTCGGCGGTTTTGTCTGGATTAAACTAAACTCAGATCCATTCGTACTTGGCGTAGCAGTCGTCACTATTGTAGTGATTGCTGTGGCTGAGCAGGTTTACCTGAAATCTTCAGCGAGGAAAAAAGCTATCGAAAAAGATACGCTTGCAGACCATCATTGACAGTAACATCAAAGAGTTTACAGAAAAATTGTTTGGTTAAAAATTGCATAGATTTAAGCGTCTGCTTACTATCTTCAAGAATTGATTTCATGCAATACGATATTCATAAAGACAACAGGGAAAGTAAGCTATGAATGAGTCATTTAATCACGCTGGAACTTGGGGTCTCGCACTAATTGTTATTGTTCTGATTTCTTGGTTCTTTTACCGTTATTTCGCACCAAAGAACTGGCGTGAATGGGCGGGTGCTGGTGTAGTTCAGGCTTTCATTATTGCACTTTACGCAGAAATGTATGGCTTTCCGCTCACTATATATTTATTAGTACGGTTTTTTGGTTTGGACAGCCAATATGTCAGCGCTAGCTTATGGTCGACCCTTGTTGGTTTAGGTGAGACAGGCATGATGATCTCAATGCTACTCGGCTATGCTATTGCATTTTTAGGAGTCGGTCTTTTTGCTCAAGGTTGGCGCCAAGTCCACAAAGCACGAGGGGAAAATCGTTTAGTAACTGATGGACTCTATGCCTACGTACGTCATCCTCAGTACACCGGGTTGTTTATTGCACTGTTCGGTGAGGGTGTGGTGCATTGGCCAACTCTGTTTTCAATCGGTCTGTTTCCAGTGATTGTGCTTGTATACACATGGTTAGCTCGACGTGAGGAACGGCATATGTTTGAAGAGTTTGGTAAAGACTACCTTGCTTACAAACAGCAAGTGCCAATGTTTATTCCTCAATGGGGTCAATGGCGTCAACTTGCCGCCGCCGCACGAGTTAAAAAGTAATATCAATACAGGATAAAGCTTTAATTCATACAAATCCTTAGAGTTAGCATGGTTAGATACGATTGGTTATGTTGAGCTTGAACCACATCATACAATAGTGAGGATTACTAAGATGGTCAAATCAAACTTAACAACAAGTACTTTAAGGATTGCCCCTGTTGGCAATAGTGTATCGTTGTTTCTACTTATTAGTTATCTATTATGCATAGGGTTTGGTTTACTCGCACCCGAACAGATAGCGATGCACGAAGCTTGGGCACCTCTACTACCTGGCTTTGAGTGGTTAACATGGACAGGTTTTCTAATTGGACTTGTAGAATCATATCTTTACGGTTGGTATTTCGCCATCTTGTTCGTGCCACTATATCGTTGGTTCGCCAAAGTGCGCTAAAGATATTGATATATTAACAGTCAGTAAACCTCTTCGGTTCGAGTAAAAATTAATTGAAGAGTTGGAGTGATCACAGTTTAGACTGAGGAGAAATCATAATGAATGGGTCAATGCATGGCATGATGAACGGCTCAATGATGTATGGCATGGGCTGGGTTATGATGCTTATCTGTTTGTTATTCACCCTACTATTTTTCGCAGTACTAGTACTAACAATCATGGCACTGCTCAAGTATTTGCGTGATAAAAACTAAATTCCAATTGAAAAGTATAGAAATTATTTTTTAGAGGTTTTTAGATTAATGACTAGGGCGTGTTGAACATTCGACCATGGCACTGACAGCGACTATTTTTTAGGCGATTCGATGTTAAAAATAATAAGTTTCGTCATTCTAAGCGCTTATTTTTAACGATGAAGCGGCAAAAAAGAGTCCTGTCCCCTGCTTTTATCGTTGGGGCTGATGCTAAAATTGCCCCATACTGCGTTACAAATCTCGCTAAGGCATCTGCATTATCGTCGCTTTGTGCCTTGTCTGGAACAATTTTAGCGATCAGCAGTGCCTATTTGCGAATGTTCAACACGCCCTAGATGAATAGCAATCGAGGATTGATGATAGTGCTTTAAGAGTTGTACTTATTATAAATATTTATTATCTTCAAGGAGTGGTTTTATGAAACATATTGCCGATGAAAAATCTATCAAAGGTGGTCAGTACGATAAAGTACCAGAAAATTATAGTGGTACGGTTTATATCTGCCCGATGCATCCTGAGGTTAGAGATACTGAAAAGAGCGATTGTCCGATATGCGGCATGTTTCTTAAACCTGAAGACGAGGTTGCTGAATCCAACAACCATGAAGATAGTCATGCGCATTGTCATGGAGCGGATGCTAATAATAGTAATGAGGTAAATTCTGTCGAAGGCAATAAGTACGACAAGATACCGGAAAATTATAGCGGTACGGTCTATATTTGTCCTATGCATCCAGAAGTAAGAGATGTTGAAAAAAGTGACTGCCCAATATGTGGCATGTTTCTTAAACCTGAAGACGAAGTTGCTAAAGATGATAGTCACGCTAGCTGTCATGGAAAGGATACTGATAGTAGCGGAGTAAAATCTGTTAAAGGCGGTAAATACGATAAAGTACCTGCTGATTACGATGGCACGGTATATACCTGTCCTATGCATCCTGAAGTGAGAGACGTTAGAAATAGCGGTTGTCCGATATGTGGTATGGCGCTTGAGCCCGAAACGCTTACTATCGGTGAAGAGGACACCTCAGAGCTTGACGACATGACTCGTCGTTTTTGGATATGTACCGTGTTGACTGTACCGCTATTAATATATGTGATGAGCGGTATGTTTGGAGTTGACTTTAGTCAGTATGGTATACCTTCACAGGTTTTACAATGGGCTGAGTTAGTGCTCGCGACCCCTGTAGTGCTTTGGGGCGCCGCCCCGTTTTTCGTTCGTGGCTGGCAGTCTATAAAAAGCCGCAATCTAAATATGTTTACTTTGATTGCGATAGGCGTAGGCGCTGCTTATATTTTTAGTATTGTCGCGACCTTTTTTCCCGATATTTTCCCAGACAGTTTCAGAGATGCCTCTGGTCAAGTCGGAGTCTACTATGAAGCAGCAGCGGTCATTGTAACCTTGGTGCTACTGGGTCAAGTATTAGAGCTCAAAGCCAGAAGCCAAACTTCAGGTGCGATTAGAGCTTTGCTTGAGCTCGCACCACCAACCGCAAGACGTGTCGATGAAAACGGTGAAGAAGTCGAAGTCTCGCTTGATGAGGTCGTCACTGGCGATAAGCTACGGGTTAAACCAGGTGAGAAACTACCCGTAGATGGTACAGTGATCGATGGTAATAGTAGTGTTGATGAATCAATGGTGACGGGTGAGCCAATCCCTGTATCAAAAGTAGCAGGAGATACAGTGACTGGTGGTACGGTAAATGGCACCGGAACGCTATTAGTCGAAGCGGTCAATGTTGGAGCAGATTCAGTATTATCTAAAATTGTACAAATGGTTGCTGAAGCCCAGCGTAGCCGCGCGCCTATCCAGCGCTTGGTAGATCAAGTGGCGGGTTGGTTCGTACCTATTGTTATTGTCAGCTCTATCATAACCTTTATTGTCTGGGCGATATTCGGCCCTGAGCCCGCTATGACCTATGCTTTGGTTAACGCGATTGCGGTACTGATTATTGCTTGTCCTTGTGCCCTTGGTCTAGCGACGCCGATGTCCATTATGGTTGGTACCGGCAAAGGCGCGCAAAACGGCGTCCTCATCAAAAATGCTGAAGCGTTAGAGAGTATGGAAAAAGTCGATACCATTGTCGTCGACAAGACTGGCACATTAACCGCTGGTAAGCCCGAGCTTACCGCAATTGATGCGCAGGTAGGTCAAGATGAAGACGAGTTCCTCGCATTGGTAGCCTCAGTAGAAAGCACTAGCGAGCATCCTTTAGCAGAAGCTATCGTTAGAGCAGCTCAAGAAAGATCACTCATTATTCCTAAAGCTACTGACTTTAATTCGACTACTGGCGAAGGCGTACAAGCCGTGGTCGATGGTAAGAAAGTCGCTATTGGTAACTCTAAGCTTATGGAAAGCCTAAATAGTTTTGATAATGAGCTGTCCACTAAAGCTGATGTCCGTAGAAAAGACGGTGAAACGGTAATGTTTGTGGCTATAGACGGTAAAGCTGCTGGTATTATTTCAGTTGCTGACCCTATTAAACCAAGCACTAAAGAGGCTATTTCACTGCTTCATGACGCAGGTTTAAAAGTTGTGATGCTAACCGGTGACAACGAAAAAACCGCGCAGGCAGTCGCCAATAAACTAGGTATTGATGAAGTTCATGCGGATGTCTCACCAGAGGATAAAAACCGTATCGTCAAAGAAATGCAAGACAGCGGTAAATTGGTCGCTATGGCGGGTGATGGTATCAATGACGCACCAGCGCTAGCGCAAGCTAATGTTGGTATCGCTATGGGAACCGGTACCGATGTGGCGATGGAGAGTGCGGGCATTACCCTGCTAAAAGGTGATTTAATGGGCATTGCCAAAGCTTATAAGCTTAGCCGCGCCACCATGCGCAATATCAGACAGAATCTGTTTTTTGCCTTTATCTACAATGCACTTGGTGTTCCTATTGCCGCAGGTGTGCTCTATCCCATATTTGGGCTTCTGCTCAGTCCGATGATAGCAGCGGCAGCGATGAGCTTGTCGTCATTCTCGGTGATTGCTAACGCGCTGCGATTGCGCCGTTTGAAACTATAATTCTGGTACGGTAAAAAGTGTTCTAAAGCACACTGACACATACTGGTCTAAACAAGATCACAAAATATAAGGATACCGTTATGGGCAGCTTTTCTATTACACATTGGCTGATTTTATTGGTCGTAGTGGTGGTCGTATTTGGTACTGCCAAGCTTAAAAATGCAGGTAAAGATTTAGGCGGTGCGGTGAAGGGTTTTAAAGAAGCGGTCAAAGATGAAGAACCCGAGAATGCTCGCAAAAATCATGTGCTTAGCCATGAAAATAGTACGCCAGCTGCAAGTAATGATTTAAATACGCGTGTAGGTAATCAGGCTGATGATATGGAAATCAGCCCTATTTCCACTGATGACCAGCCTAAAGTATGAAGCGCGCCGCTTATAAATAGCGGCACTAAGTAGTCTATTAATATATGTGACTGTTATGTTTGATATTGGGTTTTCCGAATTACTCTTGTTTGGCGTCATTGCTTTAATCGTATTGGGCCCAGAAAAACTGCCGCAAGCCGCACGTACCGCTGGGCAATGGTATGCCAAACTGCGCCGTACAGTATCCACTCTACAATCTGAAATAGAAGCTGAGCTTGATCTAGCTGAGACACGAAAACAGATGCAAGATGAGCTGGCAAAGATTCGTCAGACTGAGACAGACATGCGGCGTGAGTTAGCCGAGATGCGCGGTAGTATGGATAAGTTTGAAAACTCGCAAAACCAAAGCTTAGATACTTCCTATCAGTCAAACACTCCTCAGCAGCAAAATCATCAGCCAGATACTTCCTCTTCTTCAGCTATAGAGAAGGGGGATAAATGAGCTTATTTAAGCGCCAAAAAAGTCGCCAAAGAAAGTTAGCAAATACAGATGCTAAGGCGTCAGATGCTACCCATAATGTTGAGACTGATAATGTGCTGAATGTGCTGAATGTGCTTAGCGACATGCCTATTACTGAGCATTTGATTGAATTACGCAAGCATCTCATCAAAATATGCGTAGCCGTTTTGATCGTCTTCTTAGCATTGGTAGGGTTTTCGCGTGAGCTCTACAATCTTTTATCAGACCCTCTGGTTGCGCAGCTGCCTGCGAATTCGACTATGATTGCTACTGATATTACCTCGAACTTTATGGCACCTATTCGCTTGACGATTTTCGTTGCTGCCTTTGTAGTGATGCCGTATATTCTGTATCAAATTTGGTCATTTATAGCGCCTGGATTATATAAAAAAGAGAAAAAAATCACTATTCCAGTGCTGATATCTTCGATATTCCTATTTTATTCTGGTGTCGCTTTTGCCTACTTTGTGGTACTCAAAGGCGTATTGAAGTTCTTTATTTTATTCGCTCCGCAAAACGTTATACCTATGACCGATATCGACAGTTATTTAAGCTTTGCGCTAAAGTTATTTATGGTATTTGGACTCACTTTTGAGATTCCAGTGGTTACTTTATTATTGATAATGGTCGGTATCATATCCACTCAGAGTCTAGAGAGTAAGCGCCGATATATCATCGTCGGTTGTTTTGCTGTGTCAGCGGTAGTCACACCGCCCGATGGGGTGTCAATGCTATTGCTCGCGATTCCAATGTGGCTACTGTTCGAGTTAGGTTTGTTTTTAGCGAAAGTACTCATTAAAGAAGAGCGTAAAACCGTATAACCTTGCAAAGTAGCTAATTTATAAACTAGATATATTGCAAATTAAGTATCTTGCAAAATGACTATTTCGTAAAGTAACTATAAAAATAACCTTATCTTAAACATTTAAGACACTTTTTTTATTTTGGCTGTCCCCTAAACCCTATCAGTACATTCAACTTAGTAATGAGATTTAAATGGAATCCCTAATTAATAATAAAAACAAAACGAATGATAATCTGGCAAATCAGCTTAATCAAGAGTGCTATTGCCGTACTTTAGATCGTAAAGCGCTTAATAACAGCCTGCAAGATCAATTAGTAAACACAAGAGATAATCCACTAGGAGCCAATGAGCTTAATAAGCTGTTTTCAGCGACACCGGTGTTCGTCCCTAAGACAGAGATAGAAGCAATGGTGCGAATCATCGCAGCTATTGAGTCGACTGCTAGACTACCGTCATATCAACAGCAAGTACTGTCGTGGGCACCCAATATCGCGGCTTTCGATCCGGGGCCAATAGGGGCCTTTATGGGTTATGACTTTCACTTAGGGAGCGATGACCCCAAGCTTATTGAGATCAATACCAATGCTGGAGGCGCATTTTTAAACGTAGCACTTGCCCGCGCACAAAAACACTGCTGTCGCCCCTCAGAGCAAAGTGTTGCTACTACTAAAATGCTTGATGGGTTTGAAGAAGCGGTCGCTAATATGTTCATACAAGAATGGCAGCGACAATCGGCAACTAGCATGCCCAATCGCATTGCTATTGTGGATAATGAGCCCAAAAGCCAGTTCATGTATTTGGAGTTTCAGCTAGCCTGCCAACTACTTCAAGCTAAAGGCATTGATACCGTTATACTCGATCCGTCTGAGCTTAACTATGCTGATGGTGTACTGACAGCTCATAGCAAGCCCATTGATATGATCTATAATCGGTTAGTCGATTTCGCCTTTGAAAACCCCAACCACGCCGTGCTTAAAAGTGCCTATTTAGAGGGTGCGGTAGTAGTAACCCCCAATCCGCATGCCCATGCTATATTCGCTAATAAGCGCAACCTGACTTTACTATCCGATACGCAAACTTTGCAGTCGTGGGGACTAGGTGATGATGATGCAGAATATCTAAAAAAGTCAGTACCAACTACCAGAATGGTTACAAAAGAGGATGCAGCAGAATTATGGCGTACTCGGAGACAATTGTTTTTTAAGCCAGTAGCTGGTTATGGTAGTAAGGGCGTTTACCGTGGCAGCAAGATTACCCGCCGCGTATTCGAGACTATTTTAGATGAAAGCTATATTGCGCAGACCTTTATCCCTGCTACAGAGCGATCAATAAAGATTGATGATGTGGTGACGACTAGAAAGGTAGATATACGTCTTTATACCTATGCAGGACAGCTGCTACTAACTGCTGGGCGTATCTATCAAGGCCAAGCGACTAACTTTCGCACACCAGGGGGTGGCTTTGCGCCTGTTTTTCAAGTCTGAACATAGCATGAACATGTAGCTTTGGCTTCTTAAGTAACGTTTACTAGTTTAATTATTCTGCATACCAACTTATCAATAAAACATCATGCTGAATTGGAAAGATGATGATCCAAACCGTTATCCACTACTTCCTGCATTTTGGCATGCCGTTGATTATTGCCTATACTTTTTTTCGTGATGATTACAAACGAGTATATTTGATTCTTTTAGCAACCATGCTGGTAGATTTAGATCACTTGCTAGCAACACCTGTTTTCTTACCTGATCGCTGTAGTATTAATTTTCATCCATTACATACTTACTATGCAATGGCAGTTTATGCGGCTATGCTATTTCTACCAAAGCCCTATAGAATAATTGGTCTAGGATTGTTACTACATATGCTGACTGATTCAAATGACTGCGTAATGACCTATCTGAATAGACTCTAGTGCTTATGCGTAGTCGTTAGCTATAGTGAAAAAATTATACAGGATTAGTTAAAATAAATAGGGTAATCTTCCTTTAATGTCGTTCCTTCCTCAAAAAGGATAAAAAGTGATTCTGGCAATTATAATGGCAGCGATTCTAATCGCTGTCTGCACAGCAATACATTATGGCGTATTAAAATTCTCGTCACAGTTTGTGACGCCGTCGCGCCATCTGGGACACTGCCTTGGGGTCGCAGTTGCCTCAATCGTGCTGGCTCATATCCTTGAGGCACTGCTTTATGCGACTGGCTTTTGGGTTGCTGTGCATAACTTTCAGGTTGGTGACCTCGTCTCGTCCTCATCCAACGGCAGTGCCTCCCTTACCTTTATGGACTACTTTTACTTCTCGCTAGTTAACTACACAACGCTTGGGCGAGGTGACCTCATGCCTAACGGACATCTTCGATTTATGACCGCGATGGAGGCCTTCCATGGTTTCCTACTGATTACAATGTCCGGAACCTTTGTGCTGCAGATCATGAATGGTAAAAAACCCCTTGCAAATTAGCTAAAGACTATTTAGCTAAAGACTATCTCGACTATGTGTAGCATAGGGCTGCATAAACCTATGTCAGGATACTAACGTTATTCTGGCATAAGAAAAATAGTTCAAGTTGTTATAAGGAATAAAGCTATGAATCCAAACAATAATAACTACCATCAGGACATTCATCAGTCTGATACTTCTAATAAAACATTAAATACTAATGACAACTGGATTGAGAAAATATGGGCGTGGGCAGATGAGTTTGAGCTCAAGCATTCTGAAATTCCTCGTAATAAAGAATCACTGTTAGCCCTAAAGAAGCTAGAGATCTTAGAGCCTGAACATGATGAGCAACACTCAAAAGACGTCTATAGAATAGCCTATCTACCCGATGAGCTTACCAACCTTACAAATCTAGTAGATATAACTATCAGTGGCATATGTTCAAGTCATTTACTGCCCAATATCGGTAAGCTCACTAATCTAACCAAACTGTCTATTAGTCACTCTAAACTTGTCGCATTACCTGAGAGCATCGGGCAACTGAGTTATCTTACTGAACTCTTTATTGATCAAAGTGAACTCGAAGCGCTACCTGATAGTATTGGACAACTTCATAACCTTACTAAGATGTTCATTGGTCGCTGTCAGATTCAATGTTTACCTGACAGCATTGGACAGCTTACTAAGCTTACGGTACTTGATATAGTTCACTGTGAGATTGAAGAACTGCCTGACAGCATAGGGCAGCTTATTAACCTCGCTAAGCTTTTTATTAGTTATTGCCCGCTCAAGCACTTGCCTGACAGCATAGGGCAACTCAAAAATTTAAATGACCTTGATCTTATTAACTGTGATCTCAAAGACCTACCTAGTAGTATTGGACAGCTTACCAACCTCAACAAGCTTTATATTAATCGTTGTCGTATTAAAGAGTTGCCCGCCAGCGTTGGACAACTGAGCAGTCTTACAGAGCTTTTTATTACTCATTGTGAGCTTGAAGAGCTACCTGATAGCATAGGCCAGCTTTTGAGCTTAACTCACCTTGACCTGCTTCACCTTGAACTAACGGAGCTACCCGATAGCTTTGGACACCTCATTAACCTTGCTGAGCTTAATATTATCAACTGTAAACTTAAAGTATTGCCTGATAGCATCGGACAGCTCGTTAACTTAACTAAGCTCAATTTTAATCACTCTAAGCTTGAAGTCCTACCTGATAGCATAGGGCAGCTTATTAGCTTAACTGAGCTTTTTATTAGTCATGGCAAGTTTGACAAGCTACCTGATAGCGTAGGTCAACTTACTAATCTAGAGAAGCTTTATATTAACCATTGTAGCCTCAAAGAGCTGCCTGAAATCATAGGGCAACTTAAGAGTCTGACTGAGTTTTTTATCAGTTATTGTAAATTGGGCAAGCTACCTAATAGTATTGGTGAGCTTAATAATCTTGTTAAGCTTGAGCTTGTTTATTGTAATCTTAGAAACCTGCCAGATAGTTTTACACAGCTGAATAGTTTGAGATGTATCAATCTTACTGGTAATCCTCTTGATAGGCTTTCTCCGAGGGTGAAATGTTATTTACGTTCTATTGATACAGTCTACGGTTGGGATAAACAATCATACTCTTAGCGGTTGTGCGATATTCACATCATACTCTTAGCAAACTTCAAACATTAAGTTACGAGACAATGCCACAATAGCATTGACTCGCCTTCTACAAAACCATATTCATGTTGCGGTTCAATTGCTATCAACCTTTCAAGAAGTAGATGATCCTTATGTGTTTGAGCGTGTTTTAGCTTCAGTGTATGGTGCAATATTATCGTCACAGAGCCATGAATCAATAAATGAGATATCCAGTTTTATCCTTAGCAATATTTTCGCTAAAGAAGAGGTGTATCCTAATGTTCTTGTAAGAGACTTTGCTCGAAATATCATTGAATATGCTAATAGTCATAATTTAGTAGGTTTTAGCGAAAGTGAGCTGAAGTTAGCTAGACCATCATATAAAAGTGTGTTTCCTAAAACTATTCCTAGTAATGAAGACATTGACAATGAGTACGCGAATGATTATGAAGATAAAACCATTCCTAAACATCGTTTTGCTCAAGATAAAATTATAGACTCAATGACGACAGAGTATGGTAGAGGTACAGGTTGGTACGGTGATTTTGGGCGTTACGTTTTTCAGTCTAATTTTAGTAACTGGAGTAATATAAATATTGATAAGCTTAGCAATTATGCTGTAGAAATAATTTTTGGGGCTGTAGTAGATAAGGATTAAATATCACACCATTTTCTCAGGAATTTTAGCTGATTAGATGGTGAACCATAGTTAAATCTAAACTCACATTCTTTTAAAAATAAATGGAAGTTCTTCTTATCGA
>NZ_JABLTF010000011.1:0-40569 GCF_024085615.1 Psychrobacter sp. PSP | reverse complement strand
AATAAGCTTGCCTTGATTGGCTTTGTTCTGCCAGTTCGATAACGTTTGCATCGCTATGCCAAGTTGCTTGGCTGTGGCTGAAACATTACCGTTATTGTCTGCTATCTTCTTAACGGCTTCTGCTTTAAATTCGTCACTGTAGGTTCTTACTTTCTTGGTCATGGTAAACTCCGATTAATACGCTTAGTTTACCAAGTTTACCTCTACGGTTTCTTCAGCATAGCTCATATTGACCCTACATTCATACCTCCTGATTCAACTAACATCCGTCTTATAACTCCCCCTAATTACAATGGGTGGAGTGATGATTTTGAAAATTGGGTAGTTTCAAAAAATGATTTAATTGATTCAAAAGAAGTCATCTTAAACCATTTTCAGAACGAAGACTGGTTATCCCTAGATAGGCATATTGAATTTGAGCCTAATAAGAAGTTAGGTGATGGTGACCATTCTGGCTCATATCAACGTGTATGGTATATGATCAACGCATATTTGGTAAAAAATGAAGACTTTGATCTGGTCGTATCAAATATACAGAATAAAAACTTTATGGGTCGATGGATGCCTGAGTCTGTAGAGAGGTATAACGATATATTCAACTTAGAGTATTACTGGTCACCTTTACTTGAAATCTATGATAATGAATATTATGGTAATTCTGGGTGGCAAAACATATATGAACGCCGAGTTGGTTCAGATGAAGATAGTTTAGGTGAAGTTTACGTTTGTTCAGAAAGTCATATTTCAGAAGGGATAAAAAATCGTGATTTAGGCTATAACATCAGTGCACCTGCTAGATTATTATTCGAAACTTTGAGTCTAAAAAATGATAAGTTCTCTGGTTCATGGGTTGATAAGCATGATGAATTAGTGATGTTCGACGCTTCTTTTTATGGTAATGAATCTGGTAACAACCTAATGGTGAAAAAGGACGCATTAGAAGAGCTGCAAAAAAGCACTGGATGTAGAGTGATCTGGACAATACTTTCAGAGAAGATTGCGATGTACGGAGGTACCAAATCAACTGAAAAAAGGTTAAATATTTCGGGTGTATATTACCTAGAGGATGGTGAGTTGGTCGGTGAGGATTTTTTCTTTACAACTTGATTTTTATAAGTTATTTACAATTAATTAAACGTTACTGTAGTTAGTGTGGCTCTCTGACTTGAAATAAAAAAGCTACTTAAATGTAAGTAGCTTTTTTATATGCCTATTTCTAACCTTAAAATAAGTTTATGAAATATGAGTTTATTCATGAAAGAGCTAAAGAGTAACTATTGTCACTAATCAAAAATTAGATGTACATTTTTTCTCACATTTATCCAGATAAGCATCCAAATTCTTACGCCGATATACAATGTGGCCACCAGTTTTACTGTACGTTATTGCATCAGACTTATGACAGCGCATATACTGCAGAGTGTTCACGGATTTGTTTAGATAGGCCGCTGCGTACTCAGGCGAAAATGGAGTGTCAGCAGATGCATTCGCTACAGTTTCTTTCATTAATGTGAGCTCATCATGTGTGTAATCAGCCCATTTCTTTTTCTTAATATACATAGTTAAATCTTCATCTTTGTTAATGTCATTCAACAATACAATGATTAGAATTAAATAAATATAAATAGCAATGAAAAAAAACTACTATAAAGTGTGGATATAAGCAAAAACTCTAATTTTTGCTTATGTTTACTTTTAAACTTACATATCAGTTACAATTTCTAAAAATAAAAAATTGCTACGGGGAGAGTAGATCAGTATGAGTAACTTCAGTAGTTTTAGAGGCTAAGTATTTTGAGACATAACTACGATAAGGAAATAAATTAGCAAAGATATTATCAATCGTAGCGAAATCTCAAATAATTGATCTTTTAAGCTAAATAGCAATTATGAAGAATATGGAGTAGGCTTATCGAGCCACTTTTCCAATGCTTGTTTAATATATTCGCTTGGAAGTCTTTCTTGTTCTAATCTCTTAAAGCCATATATTCCTCGGCGCAATTCTGTAAATAATGTTAACTCGTCATGAGTTAAGTGTGTTGGCTCATGATTTATAGAGTCCGGCTCATCTACCATACGATTGATAAACTGTTTTATCGTTTGGTCGTCCATCATGATAGCGGTCAACTTTGGACAGTATTCTCTGGCGCGGCTTAATATCATTAAACCTTCAGAGTCAATATCGCCCCAGTACGCTACTGTCTTTTTCTGTAACCAGCCAGCATTCATCCAATTAATATTTTTACCACCACCTGCAACTGCAATAGTATTTTCTGTTTCTGAGAGTGCTAAGCAAGATTGCTCATTTTCTACGACTAAAATATGTTTAGCAGGCAGCGCTTGGCTATGTAGAACATGTATCGGTAATCTTAAAATAGGCAAGCCAGATAAAGCATATCTTGTATCAGGGCACAAAGGTCGTACCATTAACCAGCCTTTAGGCTTATCCAAGCATCCGAGCCAATAAGCTAAGCCTTGTTCTTTGATTTGCCCAGGATAAAAAGCTTCCAATAAGGTCTCGATAAGCTTGTGATAGGTTTCTATAAACTTGGTATCAACGTAACATACTGGCAAAGCGCGCAAGTATAGCCCGGCACCCATTCCTTTTTTTAATTGCGGTATAAGCGCGACCAGTAACTTTAGATCATCAGCACTCAAGTTATCAACAACTTCTAACATATCAATGAGAGCAAAAAATAAATTCTCGTGCCAGCTATCTGCAATCTTATTTGTACTGTTAGCAGATGACATTGTCATGCCTTTAGCGATTTCGGTATGAAGGTAGCTTAGTTTTTTTTGCCAGTCTTTAAGCTGCTGGCGTGCCGATGCGCCTAATATTTCAGACAGTGCTTGAATATTAGGAATAGTTAAAGTGATAGGAAGGGTCTGTTCAGAAAAATGTCGAAAGCTATTATGCTGCCATTGCACCATATCAGCGAAAGCAAAATTACGCCACGCTTGCACAAATTCGTGGAAATGCAGTGTATGGTTGAGTAATTCATTACCTGTTTTGGGAGGCTTTAGGCTTATGACAATAGGGAAGGCTCTTTCATTTTTTAAACGGGCTTTAAGGCGTGGTAGATTGTCCCACTCTCGCTTTTTTAGTTGTGTGATGACTGCTGCAGGCATCAAACCCCAATTTGGTGTTTCTGTAGTTATCATCTCTTTAGTCATGAAGCTCAATACCTAATTCTGCAATTTCTTGGTTGTCTTGGGAGAACTGTTCAAGCTTATTCTTTGCCAGGATGTTATCCACTTCTTTCCAAGTAACTTCGCATAATCGGCTTTCATGATGTTCTTGGTTACGCTCAGCAATCAGTAAGCTTCTGGCAGATTCACGTGCCAAATTTAGGTTCTTAAATGGGGTGATTAAGTTGACATGAATGTTTAGCTTTTTGAATACTTTTAGTACGCGGCGACTAACTTGTTCGGCAGTATTTGAAAAAGCTTCGTCCAGAAACACAGTACTATATATTGGCATATCACAGCCATCGGGCGTTAACACATAAGCGAGGCTTGCTGCAACAATCATACCCGCAAAAGATTCTTTTTCGCCGCCCGATTTGCCACTTGATGAGCTGAGCACGTCCAAGACCTCTTGTGTATCGTTATCAATTTCTTCAGCAAAAAATGCCAGCTGATAGCGAGGGTCTAATAAACGTAAACTTTCAAGGGTAGTACTCGAAGTGGAGCTAGTAGCTTTATCCAATATGTCGATGACCTCTTTAAGTAGGTAAAACCTTCTTGTATGGTTATCGTCGTTCACCGCAGAGAGGGCCTGATTGAGTTTTTGGTTAAAGGTTTGTACATGCAAGAAGTTTTCACGTTTTAAACTGAGCTTAAGATGAGAGTCTTGCCTAAACTCAGTTTTCTTTAATACCTCATTGATATGTCCAATACGCCGACGAATATCGTCATGCACCATAGATAAGTGATTACTTAGACGTGCCAGCGATTGAGTGGCATGTTTGTTTAAGCGTTTTTTAAATTCATCCAGTAACTCAGGTAATCCCTCATTGCTTAATTGGTTCAAATGGGCGATATAGTCATCCATACCATTCAGCCCTGTTTCCCATTCAACCGTATAAGCCTGCCATTGTGGTTTTGATTTATAGCTACTCATAATGCCGATAGCTGTATGAGTATATTTGTTGAGCCTACTTTGGTTTTCGTTTATTTTTTCTTCAAGCTGTTTGGTTATTTGCGTTTGATAGCTAGAATTGTCAAGCTCGATATTACCAACCAACGCCTTTAGCTGCTGTTTTACCTGCTCATCTAACTCTACTTCAGCTAATCTCTTAGATCTATCAAGCTCCTTTTGCACAGATGATAACTCTTGCTCTTTTGCACCGTTTTGACGCACCTTCTCTTTTTTATCTTGAGCGACTTTAGATAAAGCTTCTTCAGCATTATCAAAGCGTACTTTAGCTTGTTTTAAATCGCCTTGGGCGTTTTCAATAGCGCTTAGCTCATGTTCCTCATGCTCCAGTCTTTGTTGCCAATACGGTACATTGATTTGTGACCATTCAAATTCCTCTAACTTCTTCCATGAGGATATTTGCTCACTGACACTACGCATGGCTGCGCGTGCATCTTTCCAGTGTTTACTATCTTCTTGCAGCTTTGTTTTGAGCTGCTCTATTTCTACTTGCAGCAATGCGAGCTTGTTTTTGTTGCTAAAGCCCAGTTGCCAATGACGCCTATCATTAATACTCTGCAAGTCTTTTTTATCAAAGCGGCCTTTTTCTTTATGAATTAATCCTTGCCGAGTCATTGAAAAAGCAGTGCGGTCGAGCTGTTCGGTGTTAGCCACACACAGCAAATCATAACGAGATAAAAATGTTTTGAGCCAGTCACGATAAGAGTGAGTACGCCATTTTAGCTTACATAAAAAACCGTCAGCTTTAAATGCAGTATGGCTCTTAGCTTGTTGATTATCCAATACTACTTGTACACGGACATGTAATCCTGTGTGCTGGCTATTAAGCCATTTAGTAACAAGCGAGTAATACTCTTTTGGTACAAGTAATGTGGTTTTTAATCCTCCAAGTGCTCGCTCGATAGCGCCTTGCCAATCTTGTTCATCTTCTTCTATATCGACCAATTCACCGATATACATGAGTGTATTAGGATCAATGCCTAAACTACGGGAAATTGCGTCTTTTAGTTGGTTAAACTTCGGTGGAATATTTGAGTTAGGTTGGCTTTTAAGTGCTTCAATCTCATTTGATAGCTCTCGATGGTGTTCCTCAGTTTCATTTAAAGCAATGGCGCAGTCACCAAATTCACGTTCACGGTCTGCTTCTTGCTCAGCGAGATGCTCTTGAATATTATTGGCTTGAGTAATATTGCTGTGAAAAGTCTGCTCATCTAAAGTGGTTTTAATACTTAGGTTACGGCATAGTATTTGGTAACGAGAGGCGTTCGCATTGGTGCGGTTAAGGGTATCTTTAGTAGCTTGGATGTCTTTTTTTAGGCTATCAATGCGATTGCCGCCGAGGTTCATATATTCATCACGGCAGCGGTTTACTGTTTCAGTAGCATCACGCTCTTGTTGTTCGATTTGCGCAAGATCGCGCTCTAATTGCTCTAGCTGTTGTGACAACTGCTGTTGCTTTTGCTGATATAGTTTGGCGTAGCACTGAGCAAAATAGATCGGCAGCGCTTGTTTTTGCTTAGAAGTGTCATTAATAACTAATTGTGTTTTTACGATATCATCAGCAAGCTTTGGTAAGCGTTCAAGGTGGGTAACTTGCTCTTTGGCATCTTGCAGGCGAGTATGAATGGCAACCAAGTCACCGAATTCTTTCACAATCTCTTTGGCGTCATCACGAACGCCACTTGGCTCAAGTACCAGCGTACGAATCAGCTCAGTTAAGTCATCAATCTTTTTTAGACCCAGCGCTCGCGAGAGAAGGGCCGGCGCGTTTGGGTTGTCCATATAGAGCATGCGTCGGTACAGCTCTTGATAGTCGCCAAAATTATCATCACAGCAAGTTACTTCTGGCTGCATGCTTAACCATTGTTTTAATTTACGGACATTGCCTTGAGCAAACTGATCTAAGACCTCTGACAGTGGCAACTGTTTTTGAGCGACTACATACAGTCTTTTCACATCACTTAACGAGTTACTAGCGACAGTCGTCCAAAATAGTGCCAATAAAGTCATTTTTTGACCATCGTCACTGAGATATTCAGCAGATAGTCCTGTAATAACACCTTTATCGCGCTTACTTTTTACCTTAGTGTTGATACCATCGTGCGCTGAGCCAAAACTGCCACGCATGTAGCTGATTAGTGAGCGGTCACTTTTGTCATTTTGTGCTGCTGCGACATTAAAAGTCGCTCTGCCAGCAGGCATGAGCAGTGCCATTAATCCATCAATTAAGGTGGACTTTCCTGAGCCATTATCTCCTGTGATGAGGGTTCCTTCCACGTCGATATTTGCCGTATGTAACCCATGGAATGACCCCCAATTAAATACAGACAGTTTGGCTAAGCGTATTTGGCTAAGTGGCGTGATGTTCAGAGTCGCGTCATTTGATGATTGTTGCATTATATTCATCCTCATTCGCCAAATAAATCGGACTGATTATCTATAGATTGATTATTGGAAGTTTTTTCGGGTTTTACTTTGTTTGTAGATTGATTGTTTAAGGAGTCATCTTGAGAATATTTTTTATCTTCGAAATCGTCATTTTCAAAAGTAGGTGACTCTAATTCTGTATTTGTTGTACCTTGTGCCAAGCGCAGATATTCACCCAGCATACTCTCTAAAAAATCAGCACTGACCACATAACGAATCAAAGGCGTTATCTCGTAACGATCATCATTGCCGCGAATGCTACTTAATAAATGGCGACGGCTAAGCTCTTTGAGTCGCGCGCTCAATTTTTTAAGATCTCGGCTGGTATGATCAGTTAATGGTAAAAAAGGGATGAGTAGCGATGACAGGCGTTCAATGTCGATGATGATTTTTTGTTCACCACTGGTTTCGCGCTCTTGATAATATTTTCGCAACATTAACAATATCAAGGTGTCATATAAGCTCAGTGTGCGTTTGCTAATCAGCGAGTGAGTGTGCTCATCATCATTACTATCTATAAGCTCATCTGCTAACAGGTCTTTAGGGTTGCTTGTACTTGCTGAATCAAAGCTATCTTGGCTGTTGCCTGCAGTCTCACTATCAGAACGAGCAATAAAAGCAATACCTTGTCGCTCATCTAAAACTAAGGTTAAGTAGACCTCAGACAAATGGCGCTGAATCATCGACTGATATCGGCATAATGAATGATATAAATTAGGTTTTTGCGCATGAAAAATAACCCCATGGCGCATGATATGTACTAAGACGCGACTGGCATCGCCAGGCATAGGGTCTAGCATAGTATTTTTAATCGCAGACTCATCGTTAACACTTTCGCTATCAGGACTAATAGTTTCGTTCTCATTGGTTGATGTAGATGCCTTATCGTGATTACTACTAACGGCAGTGTCACTGTTGGTACCAATTACCATGTCAAAAAAATGATTGGATACACTCATTCTAATCCTCTATATTCAGTCCGTTGTCATTAGTCTTTTATAATTAGTCTTATTAGAAGGTATGGTTACAGCGATAAGTCTTCAATATTTTCAGGGAATAAAGAAGGCGTTAGTAGCATTGTTGGTATGCTGGCACGTAACATATTGCCTTGATGGTCATTGATGATAACTTCCTCCACTGATGCAAGCTCAGTAGCTTTTACAGCACGGGCAATACGAATGTAAGCAACTAATTCTTCAAGCCCTTCACTAATGGGTAGTTGATGAATAAGCTGAGAAATGGTTTGTGGACTGTTTTGCATGAGCATAGACTTTACTTTTATGGCCACTTCTTGCACTTTAACTGAGTTTAGACTCGCAAGCATCTTGACGCTTGGCTCACGGCTATTAATATGAGGTGTTGTGAGGCCCATTTGTAGCTGCTCATCGGGTTGTTTTAGTCTGATTGAGTCTGGAGATGACAACTCAATCTTACCCACAGACAATGACAATGAGGTGTTTGATTTTAAGTTGCACTCTTCATTACGTAAGATTACCGCCAACTGCTCAAGCTTGTTGATGAGTTTGCCTACGGTACGGTTTTCGCTCATTGCGCCACTTTCAATATAGGCTCTTAATTCTTGTTCGGTACGTCTGCGAATGCGAAGTACTCTTTCGCTCTCACGGCTCAGTTCTGCTATCAAATCTGCTAAAAACTGACGTTGATGTAAGCTTAAATGCTTTGCTGCTGGTGTTTGTAAGACATACTGCAATTGCTCACGAAACTCTGTGACACGGTTATAATCACATAATAGTTGAAAAAAACCTTCAAAAGCACTGCCAGCTTCGGTCTCTGATAACACATTTTCTTGTTTCATAACTTCATTTAGCAGATTGCCTCTTGAAGTAGCGTCGTCGATCATCTGTATGCGAACGTCTTTATCAAGTTTACGTATTTGTTCTTCTAATAGCCTAAAATCACCGGTGAGTTGTGACGCAAGCTGGTATATTTCACGGATATATTCACGCTGTTCATTGTCGCTCAACGTATGTACCACACCTGCCTGCAAATCGTCTATTTGACGCTGAATGGCTGCTTTTTTTTCTTCAAGTAACTTAACTCGGCTATCAGTATCTTCATTGGTAACGACCACAAAATCTCGAACAGCTTCTTGTACGATACGCAAGTGTGAGGCACTGACACCAATACTACGTTCTTCTAGCCCATGACAAAAGCGTATCACCATTTCTGTTGCATCAGTTTTGGTCAATAGATCATCAAGTTCACGAAGCCAGCCCTGAGCTATCCATTGATTAAGGTAAGTAGTAGCGTTGGTTTGGGTTTCCCAAATACCAAGATTACGACTGTGTTCAATTTGCGCCTCTAATAGTAATTTAGCTCGGTTATAGGGCACTTCGCTACGTTCACTGAATAGATCAGAGATAAACGCCATTATGTGCGGTGCATTGTCTGCTCGCATCAATCGCCATCCTGCATGCTCTTGATATAAGCGCCGATACTTAGCAGATAGACCTTGAAAACTCACAATAGACTCCTTATCGGATAGAGGAAATTAACCCCAAATTTATTTAATATGGCAAATATGCTTGTCAGTCTATTTTTATTATTATCAAACCCCGATTTTCACAAAGCCACCTGACAAATATTATGATTAGCAAGTTGTAGTGCTAGCTTTATATAAACAGGCTTAGATGAATTATCACCATAGTATTTTCATATTGTGGTTGATAATCAGTATTTCTATAAATACTATTTATAGACCCGTAATATTATAGGTAATCACATCTGATAACTTTTAAACATATGGATATAAGTTAATGCTGCAAGCGCCCATCACTTCATAACCACCTTGCCAGCCGCACCATCCATGCGATAGTTTTTAATGTCCCCGGCGATAACTAAGTTAATGGCTTTTTCAATCTCATCAAGGGGAACATTGAACCACTCTGTCGCCTTGTAAAGATTATTATCTGCTGCTTTTGAAGATACTTTGACTCTTTGATCATAGAAGAAGGCATGCAAGACCCTTTCCACACTACGAGCATTGGCATCATAGACTTGCCATTCAGCTATGATATCTACGGGCTGTTGCAAGAAAGCGGTATCCCTAATCGAGTGTTTAGTACGCGCTTCTCCTGTAAGGGTTGAGAAGCCAATTTTGTGCAGATGTTTATAGTGCGCTAAATCACTTGGGGTCTCAGCCAGCTTAGCAACATAAATGACACCGGTAAGTTGTCGCTCGTCCCCAAAGTTTTTGGCGAGCTCATCGTCCATCCAGTCAGGATCAGTGATTAATAACTGGTAGCTGTTTTCGTATTTATATTGAGCAGTAGCCAATGAATGTGTGAGCATATTGGACTCTGTACCATTAGAGAATATTAAGCGTAATCTCTCTTGGCTACGGGTATTCTTTCTGGCCTCTGCTTTATAAATATTAGCCACATAGCAAAGCATGCCGTTTAAAACAAATACGCTGCCAATATTGATATCTTTCACTGATGAAAAGTTAGTTTTAGTAAAAGCACCCGTTTGAATGGCTTTAGATATGCGCTCAAAGGTTGCTTCAAATTTATAAAAGTCCTTACATTCAAACCGACTGGCTATATCTTCGTCATTATATTGATCGTAGCTGGCACGTGTATTGCTCTGATGGTCATTGACTAAGATTTCAGAGTGAATATTGTCAAAAAGTCCTAGGTCATCACTGTTGAAAATATCATCTAGACTATTAATAACAGGAAGCTCGCTAATAGCCTCAACTACCGGCTCAGCTTTTTCAGTGCCAGCGCTATTTGTCTTTTCAGACTCATTATTCTTATGACTTATACTTTTGTCTGAGAGTGTCGGTTTGTCGTCAGATAGGGTAGCGGCCGTACTTTGAGCAGTTAATAAACCATGTCTATCTAAAGCTAGCAGTTCTTGCGAGTCTGCGTGGTTGGTTTGTATAGTCGCTAACAGGCGAGCTTGTATCTTTTCATTAATATCGTTGGCACTGCTACTGGGACGGCGTCCATGCTTATCAATAAAATTGTTTATGTCGTTAAACTGCTGCGCTAAAACACTATTAGTATCTGTGCTTTTGGTAGTAGGCTTAACATCATCAAGTAGGCCAGTACTGTCATTGATAAAAATATCGTCTAGCGTTTTGTACTCACGACTTTGATAGATCTCATCGAGTTTAATCATGACTATTGGCTTCTCGTTTTGCTTTTTGGTTTCTGACATAAGTGATAACCTCAGCCATACGTCGCTCGATAGCGTCCTCTGAGTTTTTACTAGGTTGACGATTTCTATTTTTCATAAATGCAACGATCTTTGGCCACATCAGAACCGCTTCTTCCTCAGTAACAGTAGAACGGCTGGCATGCACAACGTCATTAATGGTTTGCAAGACTTCTTTGTCCACTGTCCTAGAGAGAACTTCATACGCATCATGAAAGGGGTTGACGGAGCGCACAAGATCGATAGAAAGGTTGTTCACGTTGACAAATTTACTACCAACCTTCACAAAGCCGTTGCTAGGGTTCGAGTCATTACTGCTGCTTGATTTGGTGTTAGGGTTGTAAATTTTTGCGTCAGCTGGCAGGTGGCGCTCTTTAATAATGTCACTTTCATTGAGCTGACCTTTCCGTTCAGCGTTTAGAGTGGCGATATCGACATATTCAGTGCCTTGCTTAATAAAAAAACGCTCATTTTCGATGACCGCATCCTCAGGAATATCCTTACCTTCAACCACGCCACCTTGGCGGTTAATAGCCATATACTGCATGACACCTTCTTGTACTTGCCGTACCTCATTGGTTTCCAGCGCTGGGTATTTACTACGAATAATACTAGGGATGACGGAATCTGATACGGCTTCTGTTTCTACGTTATTGGTCTCAGCAGCGATATACTTTTTTATGTTCTCTGTATTTTGGGCTAACTGCGCCAATATCTCATCACGGTCTTGGTTGAGTATCTTCATGACTCGATCGGAGGGCGGGTTTACTGTATCGTCAATGATAATGGTACCTGCCGGCAAGTCGGCCTTGCCTAATATATCCAGCTCACTACGACGTTTAAAGTTGATGTTAGGTTTGAGCACTTGCTCCATCAGTAGCGATAAAGTAATGGCTTTTAATAAGTCATTAACAGAGCTTGTCACCTCAGACTTATCTGCTTCTGGTTCAGCGATTAGGTTAGTAAATTGAGCATGGTGTTTGCCCTTGCTATCGCGTGTTGAGCGGCCAATAATCTGCACCACTTCAGTCAGCGAGCCTCGATAGCCAATGGTCAATACATGTTCGCAATACTCCCAGTCAAAGCCTTCTTTTGCCATGCCAAGAGCAATAATGATATCCATCTGATCGCGAGAGGTAATATCAGCTAAATAAGCCTGAGTGTTCGCCCGCATAGCGTCATCAGTCACTAGGTCTGCGAGTAGCAATTGCTTACCGTCATGTGCGCGTACGGTGATGACCCCAGTCTCTTCATCGCGAGACTCAACTTCACCAATGACATCTATGATACGGCCAACGGTCTCATACTTGTCTGTCTCAGCAGTGAGACTGTTGACGTTAGGAATGTGAATGATGGTCTTCTTACTGGTGTCCAAGCATTCATCTAAGGCATCAAAAAATGATTTTTTATAAAAGTGATAGCCGAGCCCTAATGATTTTAAGTATTCATAACCATTCAGCTGTTCGTAGTAGGTGTAAGTTACCTTATCGAACTTCTCTTCGTCGCTATCTGACAAGATGGGCACTGAGTCACCACGGAAATATGAACCCGTCATTGCCACAATATGCGCGCTAGTCTGTGTCATAATGCCATCTAGTATGGCACCCAAGCGATTAGAGTCATCCGCTGACACGTGATGGAACTCATCAATACCGATCAGCACATCGTTAAATAGCTCAATACTGCCGCCATCTTCAATCACTTTGTCAAAACCATATCGAAAGCTATGATGGGTGCAGACTAATACTTGGGGTAGGGCGCTGTCATCTACATCTTGGCTAATAAACTCTGAGAATATCGCAGTCTTACGTGTATCACTTTGAGCGAGACTTAAGCATAAGTTATAGCGGTCTGCCACCTCCCAATCGGCAAAGAATCCAAAGTCGCTCAGCGGCGTTGATTTAAAGGATTTACCGATACTCATCTCTGGGACGGCAATAATGACCTTTTTGATACCTTGGTTGATAAGTTTATCCAATGCCAAAAACATCATGGCACGTGACTTACCAGAGGCCGGCGGCGACTTAATCAGCAAATACTGGCTATTACGCTTCTCGAATGCACGCGCCTGCATTTCGCGCATGCCAAGCTCGTTGTTCTGTTTACTTTGACCCGTGCGGGCGTAATTTTGATTTAGGATATTAACAGTGGCAGTCATAGTCGATTCATTATAGGTAGAGATGCTTGTAAGGCTGTAGCGTCGTAACAATAAAGCTCATTTGTCATAGCAATAGTGTGAAGTTAATAGACACAAGTTATCGTATTATCATTACGATCAAACTCAGCCTTTTGATCAAAGACACCGTCCATCCAGTGTGATGTCTGACGTGTTTTGAAATGCTTCCACACGCTTTGCATGTCTGCATTCTTGGCAAACTTCAGGACATGTGCACCACCTTCTGACTCAGGTCTAAACTTATATTGATACTCTGTTATAGGTTGTTCGCGGTATTTGACACCATCTGCAAATTTAATATGGTATTCGGTATATTCATAATTAGTATGAATGCTAATATCCTTCATCAGCGGGCTATAACCAGGGGCCCATTGAGAGCGCGGAGCTATAGAAAATTCATAAATATCACCATTTGCATTCGGTTCTGCAAGCGTCTTCATTTTCATCGATCTATCAATGAATTTATTATGATGTTCATTGATAGAGCTATAAATGGGCCCATCACCGATACAGCCATCCTCCATCCATGCAAACAATATAAACATATCGCCTTCAGGAAGATCTTGACCATTTTTGCCTTTTAGCGATATGAGATCACTTTGCGATGCAGCTGATGCTTGACCTGCAGAAAACATGAGTAGGGCAGCAATTGCTGCGCTTGATAAGATTTTGGATACCATAATGAAACGCTCTTTATAAAGGGTTTAAAGTTGTTTTGCATAAATACTAAAGGACGCTACTTACCTGTCTTTTGGGCTTTCTTTTTAGCTTTGCTCTGTTTTTCCGCTTCGATAAGCTGCTCATAACGAGCCAGCAAATGCGCCAAGCGCTCTTCGGTATTGGCAAACCCTTGTGGGCGATACAGCTTGTCCACCGCATCGTCGAGCGTGCTATGCGCCTGCTTTAAATCATCAGGCATCTTATCGGGATCGTATAGCTCTGCTAGAGTCATGCCAGCATTGCTGGCGCGGGCAAGTAGGATTTCTTCCGCGAGATTTTTAATGTGCTGTTTCTGCTCATCAGTTACATCAGGAAATGGGAAGGTGTTGTAGACGATGGTACCTGAGTATCTATAGTCGCTTTTTAGGCGGCCAGCAACTAGGCGCATCCAGTCGTTATGAATAATCGAAGTTAATATCCCAAAATCATATAAAGAGCTATTAGTTATAATCTGAACTAAATTTGTAGCTATTGTTTGCTCATCTATAAAGCCTATAGGTACGTATCTTCTACGCTCTGAACTTACACTAGGTATTAGAATAGCTTGATTTGGATTTTTTGTTTCTCTAAACAGGTGAGGCTTTTCTGCTAGTTTATTCGCGCTTTCATCATCACAATCTAAACGGTATTCCCGTACTTTTTCTACTCTTTCTTTTATCAAAGAAATAGAGTTTATTTCATTTTGATCTATATCCTTTAACCATAAACACCATCTATCTTTACCATTTAGATACTCATCAGAACCAACGACTTTTCTTAACCATTGACTTGCTTCAGGACTTTTGAGAATCAACTCATTTTTTTCTTCACTATTTAATAATAAATTTCCATCGTCATAAGGCATATTGCCTTTAGAAATTGGAGGAACAGAGCATAGTGGCTTACTACGTCTAGAAATCGCTATATTGCCTCCCTCAAACAAATAAGGAGTGATGTTTTTAACTGTTTTTCTACTAGTATTACCCTTAATATTTATGTAAATATCTTTACTTTCATTATTGTTTGTTGAGAGTCCTATGATAACTACATGAACATTTGCATTATCTTTCGCATTATTTTTCCAAATGAATGTTTGGTAAGCAAACTTAATTGTAATACCTAGGTCGAATATATATGGAAAGAGCATTGCTACCTGTTCACCTTGCACTACTGAATTTGTAGCAACGAATGCAAGTTTAGCAGAACTATTTTTAATATAGTCAGCACCACGCCAAAACCAAGAGGTGACATAATCTAAGGTTTTATACTTCTTAAAACCTTTGAAGACAATAGCCATATCTTGATTCATACTTTCAGGTCTTTTTACATTCCCTTTAAATGGTGGGTTGCCAATAATATAAATCTCATCACTGCCGTTATTTGGACAGACCTCATTCCAGTCCAACCGTAAGCTATTGCCATACACAATATGCCCACTGTCTTTCAGCGGCAGCATTGGCTGGGATACACCGAACTCCTGCTTGCACAGCACATTCATTTGATGCTCAGCAAGCCAGAGTGACAAACGCGCAATTTGACTGGCAAAGTCGTCATACTCGATACCGTATAAATTATCCAAGCTCACCACACTATCAAAGCCTAGACCTAATAGATTGTCATTAGAGCCTAGTAAATCGCGTTGTGCCTTTAATATATCGATTTCTAGTTTACGCAGTTCCTTATAAGCAATGATCAAAAAGTTGCCTGACCCGCACGCTGGGTCAAATATTTTGATTTGGCTGATACGCTTAAGTAGGGCATCTAAACGTTCGGCTTTATTATTCTTATGGCGATTGTCATGACTCAATGCTATGACTGTATCTAGCTCTTCATGTAGCTCATCTAAGAATAATGGCTGTATGACCTTCATGATATTGCTGACGCTGGTGTAATGCTGTCCTAAGCTGCCACGCTGCTCAGGGTCAATCACCGCTTGAAACATGGAGCCAAAAATATCGGGGTTAATCTCGGCCCAGCTCAAACGTGCGCACTCTAACAAGATACGGCGGGTGCGTGCATCAAACTCCGGGATGGCAAAGGGATATTCAAATAAGCTACCGTTCACATAGGGGAATGCACTTAGGTGAGTGGGCTTGGCATCGCGCTCGGTGCTAGACTCAGGTAAGTTGAGAATGTCAAACAGCTCATATAAGACGCTATCGACATCGCTACCGTCTATATTGGTAGTGCCATCGATCACATCATGGAACTGATCTGGCTTAAAGATACCCGTATCTTCGGCATAAAAGCAGAACAGTAGTCTCGTCAAAAATATATTAAGCGCATGTAAGTCATCAGCAGTATTAAACTCGTTGAGCTTACGAATATGATCAAACAAACGCCCCATTTTCTCTGACGCCTGCACATCGGCTGGGTGCTCTGAGTACTCACGCGCACGCTCTAGGCCGGCAAGTGGCAATAAAAAGTGGTAGTTCTTATAAAGATCAGCAAAATCGCAGTCAAGCGTCTCATCATACTTAGTGTCGTTAATCAGTACTGTATTGAAGTCTGTCACCATTACCATACGGATTTTGTGCTGATTAATGATTGGACTGCTTATCACCTCACTTAGGGTTTTAGCAAGGTCTTGGCCTTCAGCGACAGGCTTGAAGTAGATGCGATGCTTATTAGCAACCTCACCAGCTTCAGGGTTGGCGGCAACGTTAAAACGGCTATCGTTCTTTTTAAGTGCCGTTATCGTGGTTTTCGAGACATCGAGTAGCTTTAGAAAATCAAAGATAAAGTCGTCTTTTTTATTCTTATCAATGACTTTGGTGGTTAATTTGTCTAAATCTTCAAAAAACTGGGTTTGGTTAAATGCCATGGAGGTCTCTTTCGATGAATTACGGGTATAAATTAGCAGGCTAATGTGCAATTATAGCGCTATCTTATCGTATTTGAAGGCTTAAGTGTTCTGAAAAATAGGGTGGATATAGTGTTTTATTGCTTATTAATTTAATACGCTACAAGTTTATCAACAGGGATTAACGATGATAGTGGGTACTGAGTTTCAAGGAGATTCTATTCGTATAGGAATGATCCAGCATGACAGCTACGGAGAAGCATTACGAATCATCATTGACTTTGCTATCGATAAGCATCGCCATGCCGAAAGGGTGGTTGATGTCCGTACAGAACTTAGTGACTTGCGAGATGAGCTGAATAGTTTTGATCATAGAACTTTGCAGTGGTTGCATGATCGTATGGCGGTTGCTTTTCGCATGGACTACTGTCTTAACGCAGATTTATTTACTTATAGTACGCCAGATCCACACACGCCTGCACAGACGGTGTCGTTTTGGCTTGATTTTTTAAGAAAAGAGCTTGCAAGGATGTTTTCTCATCACTTAGAGCTACCCCGATTGATACTTACTGCTGCGGCTTATCCAAACCCTGATAAGCGAGGGATGAAGGCAGAGGATGAGATTTATGAGCTGACTAGACGACTATATCCTGAAATGGAAATGAATCATTCTGAGGGTGAGAAAGGTACAGTCGATCTGTATCAAAGCAAACCCCAATATTAACAACATCACCTGAGAAAAGTGGATTTCATACCTCAGCCTTCTATGCTATACAAGTAATAGTATGTAGGGGTTTTTAGACTTATCAGAGTAAATAAATTAATGGTATATGGAGATGTTATTAATATTTTGAACACCATGGTTTTGGGGTACGTGCCATCTGCTAAGGTATAGTTTAAATTAATATTTGATCTATAGTTAGCTGAATGTAAAACTGTTATGGATTTAAACGCGCTACTGGTATAAATTTTACTTGCGTGCTGCGTTCCTAGAGGCTGCGCAAAATTCATCCCAGTAGCGCTATGACATTTTTAGAGTGTATCGACTACACTCTAGCATTGAACCATTCTTCGCTATCGATGTTAGTTTTAAAACTATACTTTAATAAAAATAAACATCAGATCAAAATTTTTTAAAATTATAATCTCTCAAGCTAATGTCTACGGATTTGACAGCAGAAGTCACTACTCAAAAAATCTATTTACCAAAACTCACAGGTGACGGTTTTATTTTTAGGGTTGTAAGTAGCCCCTCTTTTTTCCATCTCACCCCAGTATTCCATGGTTCGAGTTTGAAAGTTCGGCATAATGGTAGGTATAGTCGCAGTCGGTGCAAACTTTAAAACATTTTCACCACCTGATGACTCAGGTATAAAACTGAATTTATACTCCTCTAGAGGCTGACCGCGATAGGTAACGCCTTTGTTAAAAATAACCCGATATTCAGTGTATGGTTCACCTTTCTTCATTTTTACATCTTTTATCATATTTCGATATTCTGATAACCATTTCGCCTTCGGCTTTACAAAGTCTCCAGAGGCCTTTTGACCTCTAATACTCTCTATAAATGCTGTGTCTTTAGCAGCAATCTTTTTATAAGGCGGTTTTTCACCAGAACAAGCATCTTCCATCCAACCAAATACATGGACCATATCATTACTTTTATAGCTGCTGACACTTTTAGAAGAGTTAGGAGCAGCTAGAGTAATAGTAGATAGTAAAGATGCAGTCGTTAATAAGGCCAAAGAAGTTATAGATACGGATTTCATAAGTGCTCCAGTAGATAAATATAGGTAGTTAAAGTAGAGAGTAAAGAACGCATTATAGCCGAATAATTATTAGGAGATGCTGCTAATAAATTCATAAGGTACGCAGAAAGCAGTGTCTTTTTTGATGTACTTGAAACATTGTAAAACATCAGAAAAATTAGGACTTTTCTTTTCATAGCGACTTTCTATTTCTTTATCAGAAATTTTTTTAAATGTCTTATGATGTAAATTTATTATTTCAGCTGCTTTACCATTGACTGAGATACTTTTTTTTAAATTTTGGACGTTTCCATTTTTATCAAAATCAAACGTAGCATTATTGACGGTACGATAAGTACTACCATTAGGCAGTTTAAAATTTAGTTGGCTAATGGCATAACTCATGCTCCCTCCTACTGCACCATCGTAAGTACAAGACTTTGCAATAACCTTCTTCTTACTAATAGAGTCAACGATGGTGCATTTGGTGTTACCATTAATATCACCCATGCCGGCAATAGCATTAATAGAAAGTAATAACAATGGAGTAACCATCAGTGTTTTTTTGAGCTTCATGACTATATCCTTTTATGGTTTTTAATTTCAGACAAAGTAAATGATAGCCTTGCTGATGAGTTGATTATAGCGTCTGAAATACTGATTATTTTTCTAACCGATGAACGGTTGCCAATCGAATTTGAATTCCTAATGCATATCCCCGTTTTTAGTAGTTAAGGCTATTAGTCGGTTTCAGAGCTTAAGAGGTTAAGAACAAAAATAATAAAGTAAAAACCCAAACCCCAAGACCCCATCTTTGAGCTCATCATCTAGTAAAATTCTAAAAAATAATGACCTCTTAAAGCCATATCAATTGTGGCTTTAAGAAGTTTTTTTGTGTTTAAAATAATCTGAAATATCTAAAACTAGTAGCTATTCTCCAATTTTAAGCACCACAACGCTAAAGCGTTTAACACCTACGTTATTACTGGATAACATAAATTATATTCACTATTTTTATAAAAATGACGAAAAATAATAAAATTAAGGTTAGGCAAAAACTTGTCAATCCTATTAAGGATGATTTGTATGTACATTCGTATGCTAGAGTCTCTTTATGTGTTTGGCAGGGATTGAGACCTAAAACGTCTTATATCAAAATTCGACATTAATAGCGTCACATAAGAAAATTAAGTTTCATAGTCCAGCCCTATGCACTATATAAATAATAGAAGCTAGAAATAGAGATTAACTGCTAAGCTAGCAGTATGATTCACCTATGAAAAAGACATGTTTTAGCGAAAACCAAATCGCTAATGTATTAAAACAGGCATAACTCTAGTGGTCAACTAAGTTAGGAGCGCATATGGGTAGTTAAACCATAATTAACTATGTTACTAATACCTTGGAGCTGTCCTTCCATTCTGTTGGCGTAATACCAAACCAGCTTTTGAATTGTCGGCTAAAAACAGACAGCTCAGCATAACCCAGCTGAAAAGCCACGTCCGTTAGGCTGACGTCGCCAGTATTAATAATTCGCACTGCTTCCTTTTTTCGCACTTCCTCTAATAAGTCTCTGTAAGTAGTCCCTTCGTTTTTCAGTTGACGTTGGACTTTTTTGGGATGCTGTCCTACGCATAACGCAACATTTGCCATACTACAATCAGCAGTAGCTAGTAGCATCTTCATAGAGCTTTCTATCAAAAATATATCATCATGAGTACAGGTACTGTTTTCATTTTCTAGCTGTTGCACAATCAGTTGATTCACCAAATTATCTTCAAAGTAGTGCGGTTTGTAGCTTAAATAAACAGTAGAAAAATATATCGCATTCTTTTTGGTATTGAACTCGACCGGGCATCCTAATACTTGGGTTAATAACTTTTTTGATTGAGGTGATGGATTTTGTTTTAATCTTACTTTTTCTGGACGCCATTTTGGACCAATTAAATCTTTTAAAATATTATAAATTAAGCATATAGATAGCTGTGATTTCTGTGCTCTATCTATGTTCTGTGTATTTTGACGCACTACATCAAGCTCGCATAATTTATCAGAGACCTCATTGATCTGGAAAACAAAACTTTCAGCATGACTATAAATATATTTTTGTGCCACAAGTAATGCTTTGGCTATGTCAGTTTGTTTAGACATGTAGACGCCAATCAACCCTATCGTCTGGATACTCTGCTTGGCGCCAAGCTTTAAACCAAAACATTCCTCGTTACAGACAATCGCTGCCAGCTCTAATAAATTAATATATTTATCATGATCAATCAGAGAATTTGGTTCGCGTATCACAGAAGGTATTAAGCCTATCCTATCAAAGATATTTGTAGGGTCTTTTCCATAGCTGCGAACCAATTCTTCAAAACCGTTTAGACCTGCCGCTCTGATGTAGCTACCCATATCACCCTCTATTTTGTCTCAAGTAGTTAATTTAATGTCCTATATAATCAATTTTTTGTCCTAAAATGTCAAGAAGTGATAAGTAGGTTTTGCTACAGTAAATGAATAAAGATTCAACTTATCCATTAAAACCTCATTGAATCAACCTCATACCGGCTGTAAAAGGAAGTTTTTATGAAAGCCAACTTCGATTCTATTGACCTAGAAAGTCAATTACACGATTGCCTACAACAGCAAAAGAACTGTGCAACTATAGAAGGTATCGAAAGCATTGCAGTCAGAAAAGCGCATTTATTAAGTTTAAAGGCAATTATTAATGATCACCGTGAAGCATTAATTGAAGCCGTCAATCAGGACTATGGTAATCGTTCAAGACATGAGACTTTGCTAGCTGAAATTATTACGGCAACAGATGACATTAATAGCAGTATTAAACATTTAAAAAAATGGACCAAGGTACAAAAGCGCAAAGTGGACTTGAGCATGTACTTTGGTGCAAAAAATCGCCTGATCCCGCAACCTTTAGGCGTTGTTGGCTTAATAGTGCCATGGAATTTTCCTATTAATTTACTATTTTCTCAGCTTTCAGCCGTTTTTGCTGCTGGCAATAAAGCAATGGTCAAACTATCGGAGAACTCGCGTCACTTAGCTGCTTTATTGATTCAACTGATTCCGCAGTATTTCGAACCTGAAAAACTACAGATTTTTGACGAAACGGGCGGGGTAGGTGTTGCTTTCTCTAAGCTACCTTTTGATCATCTTATATTTACCGGTTCTGGCGCTACAGGCAAAAAGGTTATGGCAGCGGCGGCAGAGAATTTAACAGCAGTCACTTTAGAGCTAGGCGGTAAATCACCTGCGGTCATTGATCCCAATTATCCTTTGACAAAAGCAGTTGAGCGCCTCATGTTCGTCAAACAATTCAATGCTGGGCAAATCTGTACCACTATCGATTATTTATTTGTACATAAGTCACAAAAAGATCACTTTATCCAAGCGGCTAGTGAGTGGGTAGGAAAGCATGTCCCTGATATTCATCATAAAGACTATACCTCAATTATTGATGATCGCGCCTTTCAGCGTTTGTGCCACTGTGTGGAGGAAGCAGAAAATAAGGGCGCTACAGTCATCAACTTAAATAATCAACAAGCAGATAGCTCAGCGCGTAAATTTCCACTGACTTTGATTTTTGATAGTACTGATGAGATGGAAATTGATACTAGAGAGACCTTTGGTCCGATTCTGATGGTTAAGACTTATCTTCAGCCTGAAGAGGTCGTCACTTACATCGCTCAGCGCGATCGTCCGTTAGCCTTTTATCCGTTTAGCCAAGATAAAGCTCTAGTTAACTTTTATATCAATAACGTGATGTCTGGCGGCGTATCGGTAAATGATGCTTTATTTCATGTCGGTCAACATGACTTGCCGTTTGGCGGAGTTGGCGCTAGCGGTATGGGCCATTATCACGGTTACGAAGGATTTTTAAACTTCTCAAAGATGCGACCTGTATTTTATCAAGCTAGCTTTTCAAGCTTAAAGTTTTTGGCACCGCCCTACGGTAACCTTGCCGATCGAGTTCTGAAGTTTTTGACCCATGCCAAATCTTAGTGTAGAGAGCCATACTCAAATACAATCCTACACTTCAATCTTTAAATTATCGAAAAACTATCTGTATCAACTAAGTGACAAAACGCAAACTATTAAAGGAGTTAATAGCATGTTAAATAAGGATGTTAAACCACAGTCAGAGCCACATTTTGATTTTGATCAAATCATTATTGGTTCAGGGTTCGGCGGTTCTGTCAGTGCATTACGCCTAAGTGAAAAAGGTAATAGCGTGTTAGTCCTTGAAAAAGGATTGCGCCGAGAAGATCAGGATTTTCCCAAAACCAACTTAGATACCAAAAACTACCTATGGGTACCTGAATTAGGTATGCAAGGTACCTTGCAGATGAGTTTTACCAACAAAGTCACTGTCGTGCATGGTGTAGGCGTTGGCGGTGGATCGCAGATATATGCCAATGTACATCTTATCCCTGATGATGAAGTCTTTAAGTCTAAGGCTTGGACGCGGCTGCGTAGCGATTGGAAAGAGACGCTGTTACCATATTATGGCTTAGCACAGCGGATGCTTGGCACTGCCAAAAATACCTATACCAACATCGCTGATGATACCTTACAACAAGTCGGCCAAGAGATGGGGTACGGTGACAGCTACAAAACGGTCAACACTGGAGTATTCTTCCCGCTACCAGACGGTGAGAGAGGCAAGATTGTAAAAGACCCTTATTTCAATGGCGACGGTCCAGATCGTCGAACCTGTCAGTATTGTGGCAACTGCATTATTGGCTGTCGATATAACTCTAAAAATACCTTAATGAAGAATTATTTGTATTTTGCCGAGCGTAATGGCGTTGAGATACGCCCTAGTTCTGAAGTCGTCAAAATCATTCCGTTAAATTACGATGGTAGTGATGGCTATGAGCTTATTGTGAAAGAAACGCTTGGTAAAAAAGTGCGCCAGTATAAATTACGTAGCCGAGGGGTTGTGGTATCTGGCGGCGTCATGGGCACAGTGCCGTTGTTACTCAAAATGCGGGATAAATATAAAACGCTGCCAAACATCTCATCCGAATTAGGACAGGAGATTCGCACTAACTCTGAAACCTTAACCACTGCCAATGACACCCGTGAAAAAGTGGACGATGGAGTCGCTATTAGCTCATTTATATCTGTCGATGAAAATACCAATATGGAAGTCAATCGATTCCGAGAAGGCTCAGATGGTACTTGGCTATATGTGCCTTACGTGCCGATGGTCACAGGACCTAGGTTTATAAGGATTGTGAAGTTCTTGATTAATAGTTTAATTCATCCGTTAAAGACTGGCAGAATGCTGCGTCCAAAAGGCAAAGCTCGTAGTTCTATTTTGTTTTTGGTGATGCAAAAATCTGAGGCTTTTATTCATTTAGAGTGGCGACGCAAATGGTATCGCTTTTTTAAAAATGGCATTACTGCTGTACAAAAAGCCAATGACACCCCGTTGACAGTCTCTTTTCCATCAGCTGAAAAAGCAACTCGATTATATGCTGAAAAACTAGGCGGGGAACCAGGATCGTCATTGAGTGAAGTCCTACTAGGAACACCAACGACAGCGCACATCATGAGTGGGGTTTCAATGGGAACCGACGCTTCCAATGGTGTCGTAGATTTTTCAGGGGAGGTTTTCGGTTATAAAAATTTGCGAGTGCTCGATGGATCGATCATTCCAGGAAACCTAGGAGTTAACCCATCTTTGACCATTACCGCCCTCTCAGAGTTTGCCATGAGTCAGATTCCTGTGTTTTCGGAAGAAAAAGCTTCTAAGGTTAAACGTATTCAATTCAGTGAACCGCTTGTAGGACAAACCTCTCATATCAAAGGGATAGGAGATTTAGCAAGTGACTTAAACCGAGTAAAAGAAAAGGAGTTCGTATAATGATTAAGAAAATTTTAGTAGCCGCAATTTCGGGCACATTAATAATAGGGGCTGCACAAGCAGACGATAGTTTGAGTAGTAAACCTGCAAGTAAATTTACTATGCAGCAAAACTATGCCGTATTATCACAATTGCCATTTAATGACAAACAGGATTTTGAATTTGCTGCTAAAGGACTAATTGCAAAGCCTGAGTCGAAGCAAATAAAAAACGCAAAAGGAGAGGTTGTCTGGGATCTAGCGCAATTTGATTTTTTGGATCAAGGTAAGTTCATGGCTTCAATCAATCCAAGTCTACAACGTCAAGCCAAGCTCAATATGAACTATGGTCTCTTCAAGGTAACCGATCGAATTTATCAAGTTCGTGGTTTTGACCTGACCAATATTACATACATTCAAGGTGATACAGGTTGGATTGTTTTTGACCCACTAACCGTTCCAGAAACAGCAAAAGCCGCACATGCTTTGGTGACCAAGCATTTAGGAGATCGGCCAATTAAAGCCGTCGTTTATAGTCATGCTCATGTGGATCATTTTGGTGGAGTGGAAGGCATTATCAGCAAAAATCAGGTAGATAAAGGCGAGGTGCAAGTCATTGCACCACGTGATTTTATGGAGCATGTCGTTAAGGAAAGTGTACTTGCAGGCAATGCTATGGCGCGGCGTGGCTCATATCAATACGGCATCATGATACCTAAAAATCAATATGGCGTGGTGGATGCAGCTTTAGGTAAAGGAGTGCCTACTGGTTTGGTGGGTTTGATTGCGCCAACTTATATCGTAGAAAAAGATCAAGAAACTTTAAATATTGATGGTGTAGAAATGGTGTTCCAAAATACACCAAATACAGAGTCCCCATCAGAGATGAATACATGGTTCCCTCAGTTTAAAACCTTATGGATGGCAGAAAACACCGTCGCAGGTATGCATAACTTGTACACCATACGTGGCGCAGCAGCTCGGGATGCCTCTATGTGGAGTAAAAGCATCAACGTTGCATTACAAAAATTTGGGGTGAAGGCGGATGTGTTAATGGCTTCCCATCATTGGCCGCGTTGGGGTAAAGAAAATATTGTGAAGTACATGGAAAAGCAACGTGACATGTATGGTTATTTGCATGATCAGAGCCTACATTTAGCAAATAGTGGGGTAACAATTAACGAAATTCATAACGAATTTAAGATGCCTAAAGCTTTGGACCAAGAGTGGTATAACCGCGGTTATCACGGTTCAGTCAGTCATAATGTGCGAGGTGTAGTCAATAAATATATAGGTTATTACGACGGTAATCCAGCTACCCTAAACAAACTCAGTCCAGAAGAGGCAGGTAAGAACTATGTGGCTTTGGCGGGTGGTGGTGAAGCGTTATTAAGAAAAGCGAAAGTGGCTTTTGACCGTGGTGAGTATCGCTGGGTTGCAGAACTGATGAATCATTTAGTATTTGCAGAGCCTGACAACATAAAAGCAAAATCCTTACAAGCAGACACTTTGGAACAACTAGGCTATCAGGCTGAAAGTGCAGGATGGCGAAATGCTTATCTATCGGCAGCTTATGAATTACGTCATGGTGTGCCTAAAGAGGTCAAAACGACTCAAGTTGGTCCAGACCTCGTAATAGCGATGGATACAGAGTTGGTATTTGACTACATGGGTGTGCGCTTAAATGCTGAGCGTGCGCTAGACCAAGCGTTTAAAATCAACTTTGTACTGCCAGATCGCAATGAAAAGATCGCCTTAGAATTAAAGAATTCACATTTAAATGTGATGGCTAATACTCAAGCACCTGATGCTGATTTGACTCTCACTTTAAATCGTGAAGATTTTAATAAATTGTTAATAAAAACAGCCTCTTTTGAGACGTTAGTGGCACAGGGGAAAGTACAGCACCAAGGTGATTTAAAATTGGTTCAGCAGTTTTTCTCTATGCTAGATGACTTTGAGTATGGGTTTAATCTGGCAACACCTTAATAAGGTGAAAAATAACTTAAGTTCACTAATAAAATTTAGATAGTTCATAGTAATGGTTTTCGTAAAGTGATATTTATCAGCTTTTCATGGGTATGTTCATAGCTGTTTTTTAAACTGCTTTGTAGTATTGAGCGAAGCACTTTATTACAGCAGATAATATCAAATGGCTGATTGTTATTTGAAATAAGGATATTTTATATGTTAGGAAATATGATGTTTAAACCGCTGCTGATTAGCAGTTTAATTGAACATGCTGCACACTACCATGGCGATACAAAGATTTTTTCTAAAGAGGTGGATGGTCACATCGTTGAAACCACATGGCTAGAAATTTCTAAAAATGCAAAAAGGTATGCAAATGCATTAAAAAGTCTAAACCTACAACCGAATGATAGAGTAGCTACAATAGCATGGAACAACCATCGTCATCTAGAATCTTGGTATGCAATTTCTGGCTCAGGTATGATATGTCATACTATTAACCCACGCCTATTTCCTGAGCAATTGACGTATATTATTAATGACGCGAATGATAAGGTTTTAATGTTTGATAAGACATTTGTGGCTTTAATTGCATCTATCCAAGAAGAGATTCCAAACGTCCAACACTTTGTTTGTATGAGCGAAGCAGATCCTGAGATCACTAAGGTTTTGCCAGGCGTAAAATTCTATGATGAGTTAGTTGCAGCACAAAAAGCAAGTTTTGAGTGGCCTGAGTTTGATGAAAATACAGCAAGTTCATTATGTTATACCTCTGGAACTACAGGGAACCCAAAAGGAATTTTATATTCACATCGATCAACGGTTCTACATAGTTTTGTAACCTGCTTCCCTGATACTATTAGTTTATCTTCACGCGAAATTGTCCTTCCCGTAGTTCCGATGTTCCATGTAAATGCATGGGGTATTCCCTATGCATCTGCAATGGTTGGATGTAGCTTAGTACTACCAGGGCCAGATTTAGATGGCAAAAGCTTAGTTGAACTCATTGATCGTTATGACATTACTATGGCTTTGGGTGTACCAACGATTTGGCAAGGGCTTTTAACATATGCTCGAACTTCAGCTACCAAGCTTAAGAGTTTAACAAGAACTGTCGTGGGTGGTTCTTCTTGTCCACCATCAATTATTTCAGAATTTAAGGATCGCTATGCTTGTGACACTATTCATGCATGGGGAATGACTGAAACAAGTCCGCTAGGTACGATTAATCAGTTGAAGGCAAAGCATGGTGAATTGTCTGAAGATGAACAGCTTAAGATCCGTTTATCTCAAGGGCGCCCACCTTTTGGTGTTTCTATCCGTATTACAGACGAAGAAAATGGAACTAATCGTTTAGCTGAGGATGGACGACAGACAGGACACCTACAGATTAAAGGACATTGGATTATTGAGCATTATTATAACAAAGATATGGCCTTACTAACTGAAGACGGTTGGTTTGATACAGGCGATATCGCTTCAATCGATAGTGATGGTTATCTCAGTTTAAGTGATCGTGCCAAAGACTTAATCAAATCAGGAGGTGAGTGGATTTCATCTGCTGAACTTGAAAATATTGCATTAGAACATCCAGGAGTTGCGATGGCAGCTGTAATTGCTGCTGTGCATCCGAAATGGGATGAACGCCCAGTTTTAATTGTAAAAAAACATAGCGAGAATCAAGCTACAGAAGAATGCGTTCTGCAGGTTTATCAGGGAAAAATTGCTAAATGGCAGATACCTGACAAGGTTATCTTTGTTGATGAAATTCCAATTAGCGGTACTGGAAAAATGGTAAAAAAGGATTTACGTGAGAAGTATAGTCGAATTTTATTTGAATAGCTAAGAGGCATGAAACTCCAAGTTTAACCTTCTCAGCTAATAAAAGTATAAAAATCAACAACCTCTTAAAGCTATATTCTTTATAGTTTCAAGAGGTTTTTTTATGCCTAAAATAATACTAACTACTTAATAATACTAATTATTTTATGATATTAAGACCGCAATAATAAAGCGTTTGACACCTAAGTGTTCATTAGATAACATGAATTATATTCACTATTTTTGTAAAAAAGATGAAAAATAATAAACTTAAGGTTGGGCAAAAGCTTGCCAATCCTAGTAAGGATGATTTGTATGTACATCCGTATGCTAGAGCCGCGTTATGTGTTTGGCAGAGATTGAGACCTAAAACGACTTATATCAATACGAAGTTTTTGGATAACTTCTACCGTCCACCACTGCGCTTGGTTGATGGAGGAAGCGGTACTTTCTATTTCTTTAATGATTTCCAAAGAGTCGATCAGGTCTTAAGGTTCGAGAATAATAGGGATTATCCATGCTTGATAATCCCTGAAAGTATTAAAGACGTTCAGCAGCTCGCATGGATGGAGGTCATAGACTTGATGTTCTTGAAAGGCATTCATCATCCTGATTTGTTTAAAGCGCTTAAAAGCACTGCACCTCAAAGTGTAATATGTCAGCTTATGGGGGTTAGGCAACTGACTGTAAGGGAGTATTGCCATTTTGCAGGTATTAGCCAGAGTAGTTATGAATATCGCCAATGTAAGTTTGCACTAGAAGAGCGTGTTCTAGGTATTCCTCAAAGTATGAGCTGGTTGAGTGGTGCACCCTAATGAATATAAAGCAGTTTGATAACAGCGAATTACAGAGGGTTTTAGATCATCTAGTGCCACTTGATTCACCGTACTGTATAAAAGTACAAACCTTGATTATTAATACTCTTTATATTAATCCAGGCTTCTGCCTACATATTGGTAAGCAGGCCAACATAGATATGCCAGTATTTGCATCGTCTGAATGTGAAGCTATTGCCAGGGAAGTCGTCAAAGAGAAAAAGATCGAGGCTTGGGCAGTCACTTATATGCTGGTCTTGTTTTACCAGATGTATGGCCAAGCACGTAGGGATGATGAAGCATGGCAGTTTATGAGTGCATATCTGCAGATAATTATAATGATTGCTATACGTAAGGATGAGCACTCTGCCAAAGTCAGTCAGCTAAGTGTGCGTCTAAGGATGGGGTTAAAGGACAATAACCCACAGTCTGAGATTGTTAAAAAACTGTTTGATATCCATGCTCAACGTGCTTCACTGAAGAATGCACTAGAAGCATTACGCGTATATGAAGCTAAGATAAGAAGTGATGAAGAGTCAGGCAAAGTGGTTAATCAAAAGTTGGCGGGTAAAATTGGTCAAATAAGACTTGCCTATGAAGTGATTGCAGATAATAAAGCGTTTGTGGGTAAAACCTATACCAACTCACAAAACAATAAATTTAGCAAAGAACACACTAATAAGCGATACCTTGATTGTACTGATGAACCATTAAGAGCAACAGTATTCGGCAAACCCCATAAAAATGATAACGTGGCGGACGCTGAAAATACTGCTGATGATGACCCGCCTGCGCTTCTAGACAATGACTTTAAGCCTTCCAGGACAACCGCTAAATCCTCAGAATTACAGCAATGGAAGCTAAAAAACAACTATCGACATGCCCGCCGTAACCAGTTTTATTTTCCTACTAATTTACGTCAGCTAAGTCTACTGAGCTATCAGATGTTATTTGCTCGGGTGTGGCAGATTTTTGGCGTTGTCAGCTATAAACAGCGTCGGGTTTATGCCGTTATATTACTATCAATGCTAAGTGGTCGGAAGGTCCAAGACGTGATTTATGAGCTGGCGTTGGATAAAAGTCAGCGCAAGTGGTTGAGTCATGAGAGCGGTTCGGCTGCTGATAGTTATGCTATGAGTAATACTATTAACGTAACTTCAAATCGTAGAAGCCACTTATTGCCACATCGTCAAAGCCATGATAATGAATTTAAATTACCTCTGCCAGCGAGGCTACAAGCAGTTATTGAAAATAAGTTTTCGGTGGATGGCGATGAAGTGTCTGAAGTGCTGGCAAGCTTGAAAGTGCAACTAGAGCTACCGGTGTTATCAAATCAGCATATTGACGCTTGTTTATATACAGTTATAAAGAATGAGCTGCAAGAGTCATTACATGCCGACATGATTACTGGAGTTGATGTGAAACACAGCTCGCCCTTGTACTACACCAGTATTGAGACAATAAGCTTAGAGAAGACTTACTACAGCGCCATACAACTATTGACCGAATACTGTACTGCGGACAGCCAAGGTGAGCTGCGACAGCTTAGTATGTCTAGCACGAAAAGCAATCGTTATAAAAAATATATTGGTAGTGACATGACTTTAAATATTGATATCTGCCAAAGATTTTTTGATGAGCTTGCTGAAGCAACTGAGAGTTATAACGGTCGATTAAAGCGGAACGTAAGCATAAGGCAGGACCGTTATATTGAGCAGTTCAATGCTTATGGTATCTGGCTATGGCATATCATCTTTATTCAGACTGGGATTAGACCCGTAAAGCACGCACCTGGGCTTTTAAATCAGTTTGACTTTAGGCAGCGGCTGTTATGGGTATCGGATAAAGAAGAACGTCAGGGACAAGGGCAGGGAAGGCTTATTCCTCTTAGTGATTTCTTAATCATAGCGATTCAAAATTATATTGAATATATCAAGCAATTTGCGGTCATGCATAATTCTATATATCCCAATGATCAATTTCCTATAAATAACATTTTGAACTCTAGTCAGCCACTCATTCAGCTATTTAGCCAAAATCCAAAAGGCTTTACCGGTATTACGCCTAGTAAGGTTCGCTATCAGATAAAACACTTTTTTAGTCATCAAGATAATTGGCTTAGACATCAATTACGCTCACTACTAACGAATAAGTCTCCTGAGCATTTGATCTGCGCCCTATATGGTCATGAACATCCAGATCAGGAGGCTATGCATCCCATGTCGTCATTATCCATTAATGAGCTAAAAGCGTTATCCGCTGACTTAGAGAAAGTTGCAGTTGAGCTTAATCTACGACAAGTTGAGGTGAATATATATGGATAATGCCGTTGCTCATCAGTTAAGAGAAGAAAATAAAAGCAAAAGTCATGAGAGTATCAAAAATGAGGCGAAAGTTTTGATAGCGTCTTATGTTGATGACAATCACATACCCACAGGAACAGACCTAACTGAATACTATCAAACCATTGGTAGCATACTTGAGGTGCATTTTGATACTGCGCATAGCTATCACTTAGCCAGACAAGGATTTTTAGAATACATACGGAGTTATAACAAAGCTCATGAACTGAGTATGGATGAACCAGTTGTGCCAGTCATAGCAGAGCGTGATCATTTAACAATATCCTATGATTGGATGGTAAGTGGTGCTCAAGTAAGCCTTGCTAGCCAGCAAATAATTGAGATATGGCAACGGAAAAGAAGGTTCTCAAACAATGATTTGATTGAGTCAGTGCTCTACTGTAGCGTGATGTATGGGGGATTGAATGACATAGATGTGTTAAAAGCACTGTATCAATGGCTCCTAGGCGAACGTGACATATATCAATTGCAGCTACCAGCAACTGATGAATTACCAGATTCAGGTGTCAGCAGCGAGAGTTTGGCGCTAATCTTGCTCAGTATTGATGATGACAATTACGGTTGTTCTTATACGCAAAGTCATACCTCAGAGGATGTATCTGCTACAAGCTTACAGCGCTATGTAGAGTACATACCTGATGATATGACACTTTGCTTTTTATACGCGCTAAAAGATAAAAAGTTAAAAAAAGAAAATGTGAAGTCGTTTGAAACCATTATCAGTGATATTTGTAAGAAGCTAAAACTACAAAATAAAGATAAAAGTAAACCGCATTTATCACAGTTAATCTTAGATTAACACATGAAGTGCAATACCAAATGCAAGGTGAAAAAAAGACCTAGATGCGCTAGCATCAAAGTTTTTATCCACCGACCAAAGTGAGATTGCAACCATGAGCTATACACATCTAAGGCTATCTTCTTAACGGCTTCTGCTTTAAATTCGTCACTGTAGGTTCTTACTTTCTTGGTCATGGTAAACTCCGATTAATACGCTTAGTTTACCAAGTTTACCTCTACGGTTTCTTCAGCATAGCTCAGTAAGTACCGAGAGCAAGGTCTTGGAGACCAGCAAATCGCTATTAAGCTACTAAAGCGCAAAGACAATATAGGTAAAAATCTGCAAACAGCAATTGAAAGGTATCAAGAGGCAGGGTCGCAAACACCCCTTGAAGATGTTATGGGGATATTTGATTTGAACCCTAGTCGTGCACCCGGCAGCCGTGTTGCAGGTCAATCAAACCCAAACGCCTCAATAGGCGATAAGCTAAGCTCGTACGCAACCAGCGCAGCAATGGGATTGGCAGATTCTTATTCTGGTATTTGGCAAATGAACAAGCAATTTGGTGATAAGGCTAACAGCGTCGCTAATAGCGTGCTTGGAACAAACCTTGATACCAACGCAGCAGAGCGGTATAACAAACAGTATCAGCAAGCAAATTTAGCCACAGACGGTGCGCGTTCGGTTGCAGGTCGCACTGGCGGTGACTGGGTGCGCGGCGGCGCTGAGATTGCAGCAACATTGCCAATCTATGCGGCAGGTCGAGGTGCTACGATCGGCGCTCGAATGGCCGACCAGGGTGTGAGAGGTGCAGCGGTTGGTGCAGCTCAATATGCAGAAAACACAGACGACAGGTTGTTAAATATGGGCGTAGGTGCAGCAGGTGGCGCTATCGGGCAAGGTGTCGGTGAAAAGGTCGCTGGAGCAGTAGGCAAGGGTGTAACGAAGGCTGTTAACGCCAAACGTGGCAATCTTGCCCCAGCTTACAAAGAAATTGACGATCTCGGCAAGCAGTTTGATGTTAGAACGTCAGTGGGTGATATCAAGGGTGGCGGCGTTATTAAGAACACAGAAACGCATCTCGAGCGCATACCAATAGTAGGTATGGGCAAGTTTAGAGAGGGGCAACACAGTCAAGCGAAGGCTGCATCACGTAAAATCACCGGTAAACTTAAAGCTGTTATGGCTGACACAGACTACAAAGCATTGCCAACTATCAGACAAGCAGCCGCAGCAGGTGATAGAAACGCAGCGCGTGTGCTGAACATCGTTGAGACAGCAGGTGACGACACAGGGCGCGTACTACAGGCGAGCGCAGAGGTTCGCGCATTCCGTGAGAGCAAGATTGCATCAAAACTTTACGACAAGGTTGATGAAGCGGTCGCAGCGAGTGGTAATGATATTGTTACGCCTACCAATACGCAGTCAGCACTAACAAAAACGCTTGATAAACAAGCGGCATCCTTATCGCCTGATGATGTTATTGTTCGAGAGCTTACAGACATTCAAAGGAATCTTGCTGATACTTCAAAACCTAAAAATTTTGCCAATATGCGTCAATTACGATCAAGACTTGGTAGTCTCTCAAGTGAGCTAGGGATAAGCGGCAAAGGCGCGGCATCAAAAACTATGGGGGATTTACGCCAAGCAGTTGATGACGATATTGCAGAGTTTGCACTAAACTCAGGCAACACGGCTATCAAGAAGGCATATCAACGCGCAGACAAGTTCTACAAAAACGCTATGAAGCGTGCGGACAAGGCTATTGCCAATGCAATGGATAGTAATAAGCCTGATGAGATTTACAAAGCATTTATTAAAACAGGTCAAGGCGATAGAGCTAACAACTTCTATCAAGCATTAGACCCAAAAGGACAAGCAGCGTTACGCTTTGCTATGGCAGATGAGGCTATCAATAAAGCCACGAATGAAAGCACAGGTAGTTTTAGCCCTGCTAACTTCGCAAAAGAGTTTGAGCGATTGAGCGATCCGTATAGCAATATATTTAAAGGCGATGATAAGAAACAAATGGACGGACTTGTTAAGCTCATGCGTCATATCGAGCGAGCAGGTCAGTACAAAGAAAATCCACCAACAGGAGTAAGACTGACTGATATTGCTATGGTTGGTGGTGTTATGTCCAATCCAATAGGAACCGCAAAAATTGCAGGGATGGCAGCACTAGCTAAAACGCTACTAACCACCAACGCAGGCAAAAACCTACTGCTAGCAGCTAACAAACTACCGGAAAACAAACAAGTTGCATTGGATAATCTACTAAAGATGGCAGCTAAACTGTCAGCGGCGGCAGGTGCCAAGACAGGTCAAGAAGCTAATAACAGTGTAGCAGGCACGAAAATTGCCAATAATGCACCGTTAACATCGTTCTAATTACTTGTTAGATATAAATTGCTTAAAGCACTTTAGTTTGGTTATAGTGCTTTTCAGGCATTATATTTTAACTACTACGCTGGAGAATAGATTGAAGTCATTTTTAGTAAGACTATTTCAAGTCCTATGGATTATTGGATTCGCAGTTGTGTTAGGTGGTATTTTTGCCAATATTGCATCCTACAATGAATTGCCGGCCGCGGTGTTCGGTGCATGTGTATGGCTCATTTTCTTTGCAGTAATTCAATACTTACTTTTTGCTACTCTTGATCCTAGGGCCCTATTCGATGGCAGCATAGTACCTAACAATAAAGGCGGTATTACTAGAAGGTCTTTTGCTATTGGTATTGCTACTAGCTTGGCATTGGTAGTAATAAGCGGCGTTATAACTAAGCTATATCTTACCTATCAAGATAATCAAAAACTTGAAGCTGGTAGTGATATTGATTTTTACAGCGAAATACTTACAGAAAGTACCTACCGCCATGACTTTACAGATTGCTACTACACTGAAGAGGACAAACCAAAGAAAGCTGATGTGCAGCAGATAGCTAGAAACTTAGAAAATCAAGGTGTTGTTGGATTGAATATACTCGTAGAAATAGCAGATCGTAACGACAAAATAGGCGAAGCCTTTCGGTGTGCAATTAGGGAAGATATGAGTATTGATGAAATGGCAACGATAGCCGGCATTGATTACTAATGAATCAACCGCACCCTAAGAACCAAAACCCACCCGCTAATCGGTGGGTTTTTTCAATTATATGTTCTCCTAATCGATCAACTGGCACCCTAGTTAGGATGCGAACTCACCCCAACTAGGATGGCAGCCCGCTAAGCTTTTAGCATACTGATAACTCAAATCAACGCCAAGTAACGGCATGACACAGGAGTTAGCAATATGCTAAATGTATCAAACAATCCGCAAAGCTCAACCCAGTTACATCCGCAAGGGCAGACGCGCATTAAGACAGCGGCATCCTTAGTAGGTGTTCATCATCAGACACTTCGCCGATGGTGGAAAGCTGACAAGTTCCCAAGACCGATTGATATCAACGGCATTCTATTATTTAGAAACGCCGATCTACTAGCATGGCTTGAACGCCAACACTCAGCTAGCAAGGGGGCTTAATCATGACTACTACAGCCACCGCCCCAGTGACCAACCAGCCAGCACCTAAAACACAGATTGACACTGTTAGAGCGCACCTGATGACAGGGGCAACAATCACTACTTGGGATGCTTACCGGCTTTATCAAATCACATGCCTAGCGCAGCGCATTCATGATCTAAGAACTGCAGGGCTAATTATTCAAAGCGAAATAGTCACGCACAATGACAAGCGTTTTTCAGTCTATTGGCTTGATGAACAGACATTACTTGAAAGCGAACTATCTAACAGCGAGGTGAACCCATGAGCCAGTCAAACGATGTATTAGAACCGCGCCTAGTAGCAGTGGATAGCTATTACTTGTCTGTCATTAATGACCGCATACAAGACCTATCAAATGATGCTGAGAGCCTATCAATGGCACTTAGCGCGATCAGCACCGATGATGATGCAAGCCGTGGCGTAATAGTCGCTATACGGGCTGCCTTACTCGCTAACAGTGAACTGGCAACCATTCTAAGCGAGCAGATGGACGGGCTTATCTTACTGCCTGAGCTGGAGGTAACAGACCATGAGTGATAACGACCTAGTGAATGAAGTTATGGACAGGTTAAAAGGTGAAGGATTTTTGATGATAGCTGATGAATTTATAGATCAGTTAATCATTACTTTACATGCCAATGTGACCGCCATTAATAGTCTGACTAAGATGGTAGAAGTAGAAAATAAAATGCTAGCTCTACGCGGTTCACTACCTACAGGTAGCAGACAAGTGGACTCACTCAAAGGGCTATCCAAACGCATAGCAGAAATAGCGTTCAACGTGGAAGGGGTAAGAGATGAGCAAAGATAACAAAAACGACCTAACATTCTGTGACGTGGAGTACGATAGCCAGAATGGCACGAATTTGAGCCTTTATCATACGAATTTGAGTGTAAATAGCCAAAATTTGAGCCTAAATGACAGGAATTCGAGTGTTAATGGCAGTGTTATGAATATGTCCGCTAAATCAGAAAAACTCGCTAAATATCGACGCAGATTGAGTCATAAAAAAAAGGATGTAACAGGGGCGATTACCCATTTTTTTATGAAACAAGCCGTTGCAACTGATGATAACAGCGGTTATCATAACCACACTACTAAACTAATAGCGGTTAAGCCAAGCCGTCATTCATTGGCTATTTTTGTGCCTAAAACTTGCCTGACTACTAATCAGCAAGCTACTACGGGCATGAATAAAAATACGTCTGTCTTTATACAGGCACGTCATATATTTAGCGCCGTCACTGGTGCGAACATCTATGACGGGTTGATAGAGCCTAATACAAAAGCCTTTACGGTAAATAAGCTCAACCGTCTATTAGCGGTAGTTAAGACCCGTCACCCTATTTTTATGGGTGACAACAAACTAACTAATCTAATAGGAGGGCATAATCATGCCTAATTCAATCCGTACGACCTCAAACACTCAAACCCCTACTAACAGCACACCAGCCACATTCAAGGCAGGTGACAGCGTTCTATGCCCATCTGTAGGCAATGGCACTTATCAGCTATTCAATGATAAAGAATACGGCTGTTTAGGCTTTACCACCAACGGCAAAACATACCATTACCGCAATGACGGCAAAGTAAGCCGCAATGATGCCGCCCCGTCATTATTCCATGACACGCCAGCCAACCGCCAAGCCATTAACGCGCTGTATGGCAGCCAGCACAGCATAAAAACAATAGATTGCACCGATGCAGACGATAACGAAGTTATCTTAATGTCGTCTTGCATGTTGTCCGATACCGCTTGTGACGTTTCTGGCGCTGCTGAGGTCATGCACGATATTGGTCAGCTACTCTACTTAATTTACAACGAGAACATCTCCTCTAATCAAGTTAAGTCAATGGCGCGCCTTGTACACGACACTACCGATAGATGGTATAGCATTCTTAACTACCGACTTGATGCGCTCAACAAGCCATTAGAACAAACTGGTTTTGGCAAGGTAGAGGGTTAAGACTATGAAAACTATCAATCAGTTAAGACAAGAATATATCGATAGCAAAATGGGCGAACAAACCCACTTAGATTGGTTCGATGCTTTATTCACTACTATCAAAGATGATCTTAGAAGTGGTGATATTCACAAAGCGCAAAAACTTGCAGACATAGGGCAATATTTAGCACAAGACTTTCAGCATTATTCTGAAGATGAGCTGGCTGGCCTAATTGCTGAAAAGGAGGGTTTATGAAGACTTACCCACCGAAGCAAAGCCGTAAGCACGCTAAGCGCAAAAGCTACTACAAGAAGTACAGAGCCACGCGCCAGCCGAACCACACGCAGGCAAGGGGGGCTAGATGACCACCACACTACAAACAAACACCCATGAAAAAGCCCGCGCATTGAGCGCAGGCTTAGACATGATAGGTCGTTTTAATGCAGCCACACGGCAAGGGCTGGCAGATGACAATATATTGCTTAATCTTTATAACCTATGTGAGCAGTTAGGCATACAAGACAGGCTATTGCACCTTGATAGTGATATTACCATAACCACAGGCATTGATACAGGTAAGAGAGAGCTGACAGAGAACACGATAGGGCTAGTATTAAACAACAATCAAGATCAACCCGTCACGCTTGCCAGTGTCACACCTAACAGCACTCAAAAGCCGATTATCATTGATCGTATGCAGCCGTCAGCTTTCATCATTGGTACGTTAGACAGTAGCAAAGAGATTATAGCGATTGATAACTTAAATGATGCTGTCACGCTTGCTTATTATCTTATGGCGGATAACGTCACGCTACTGGTGAGCCTTGATAAGCTGCTATTTAATGGCATTGTCAGCCATTTTGCCGAAGCCTATCCCGTGACTATCTTTACCACCTTAGACGAGAAAGACAAAGCGTGTCACCCGTTTAAAGGTGCAAACGTCAAAGGGGTTATTACTGGCGCTAGAACTCTCTTAGAGCATTTAGAATATGGCGAGCTTAGCTATAGAGAGATATTAACCCTTGATGATACAACCATACTCGATCTACAAGCTGAGATATGGGGCGAGCCTGAACCCTTAGCCAATGATCCAAGCAAGCCGACACCATACCCTATTAACGCATTCACAGGACTGCTAAGACGGGTTATTGAGTTAGTGGCATATTATGCACAAGTACCGCTTGCCATGGCAGGGCAATGCGTTTTAGGCGCACTGGCACACATGGGGCAACGCTTCATTGATGCACCGATGGGGCACGGTCACATGCCCGCCAGTCTTATTCTAATCACAGAGGGCGAAAGCGGTAGCGGCAAAACGCAAGCAATGGGTTTAACTCACTTCAAGATCAAAGAGTATGAGCGCCAACAATATGCCAGCTACTTAGACGATGTGGCAGCATGGGAAAGTGACAAGGCTAGTTTGAAGGGCAAGGAGTTATCAGAGTTTTTAGATGACAACCCAAAGCCCTACAATCCTAAGACTATGTTTGACGATGCAACCATTGAGCCAATACTAGATAGGTTTGTCGCTGGAGAAATGAGCAACGCTAGTCTATCCACTGATGAAGCAGGTCAATACTTTAACGGTCATACTATGACGGGTGACACCGCAGGCAGTGCCCTATCTGCAATCACTAAGCTATATAGTGATGGTGAAGTATCAAGGTTAAGATCGCAAAAGTCCGCCTATGCCACACCGCAAACAGATGCCCATAACGTGCGTATGACTCTATTACTACAGGGGCAACGCATTATATTAGAGAAGGCACTAACTGATCCTTTAATGAATGGGCAAGGCTTTTTAGCCCGTGCCTTGATTGCTTGCCCTGAGGACTTGCGCGGTCATCGAGTATGGGACGATGAAAAGCGCAGGAATGACAGCCCGTATGATAATCCTGATTTAATCGCCTACTGGTCACGCTGTCAGAGCTTACTTGACCCATTGCCAGCCCATCTACCAAACGACAGCACAGGCACACCACAGCGCATAAAAATGCAATGGGCAGAGGGTGCAGAGCAGACCTTTTATAAGCACATGCAGACGATAGAGAACCGCCAAGCACAGGGGCAGGCATTAGAGTATCTAAAAGCGTATGCCTCACGTATGGCAGAGAATGCGAGCCGTATAGCGTCATTAATGGCATTCTTTGAGGGGCGCAAGGAGATCACTACTGATGATATTGCCCGCGCTTTTATGCTTGTAGAATACTCAACCAGCGAGCGCCTACGCTACCTTGATGCAACGCCTACAGGTGAGCAGAACGACAGTGAGAAGCTAAGCAGCTGGCTAGTGGATAAAGCGAGGGGTAAGAAGCCGCCTATCTTGAATAAGTCGTTTGTGTCGCAGAATGCACCCAATGCCCTAAGAGGTAAGAAGCTTAACGGCTTGCTTGATGATCTCGAAAGCATGGGGCATATTAGGTTAGAGAATGACGGGCGCAGGCGCTTAGTTTTAATTAATCCAAAGCTAATTATTGATGAATAGCTAACCTTAGCTACCCTAAAAAGCTGCTAAACTTGCTAAACTTCATCTAGCCCTTGCCAGTCAAGGGCTTAACTTTAGGTAGGGCGCTGCTAAGCATTGCTAAACTTGCTAAACTTTAGCTAAGAATGGCTAACTTTAGCGGAACTATAGCAACTTTAGCAGCACCTTAGCAGGTGCAATCTAAGCTACAGGCTATAGCTGATAAGGCTTACGGGAACTTTAGCAACTTTAGCGACTTTTTACAGGTATAAAACTATATTGGCAGGCGTTTAGCGTCTGCCTTTTTTATAGTGTAAAGATACACCCTTGCTTAGATTTCAAATCCGACCATCTACCCATGACAGCCCGCGCCAATGGCTCAAATATCTGTGACAAATCAGTTTTCCGACTGCCAGCATGTTAATAAATGTTAAGGTTTATCTAGGTTTTCGGACACGTTAGGCGATCAATACCAAGCCCTTTTTATAATGCTCAACAACCTAAGGAAACCCTAAGGTTTTAGATGCGCCCAGTTTTGAGCCTATCTCATGCAAAGGCTAGTTTTCGGACACGTTAGAACCCTTAGATTAACACACCAAGTGCAACGCTAATTAATATTATAGAACGCCTGCATAGGCGTTTTAAACCCTAATCGTTTTCTTGGTCTGTTGTTTAGTTTGTTCTCAATGTCCTGTATTTCATTATCAGAGACTTGTCTAAAGTCACAACCCTTAGGCAAGTACTCTCTGATAAGGCCATTGGTATTCTCGTTGGTTCCTCGCTGCCATGACGCATAAGCATCGGC
>NZ_JABLTF010000010.1:0-13661 GCF_024085615.1 Psychrobacter sp. PSP | reverse complement strand
CTTAGATTAACACACCAAGTGCAACGCTAATTAATATTATAGAACGCCTGCATAGGCGTTTTAAACCCTAATCGTTTTCTTGGTCTGTTGTTTAGTTTGTTCTCAATGTCCTGTATTTCATTATCAGAGACTTGTCTAAAGTCACAACCCTTAGGCAAGTACTCTCTGATAAGGCCATTGGTATTCTCGTTGGTTCCTCGCTGCCATGACGCATAAGCATCGGCAAAGAAGAAAGGGCTAAAGAGCTTTTGTTTCACCTTCTTATGCTGAGCAAACTCTTTACCATTGTCAGAGGTAATGGTCTTAACCTGCAACCTCACTGGCGCTAAGAGTTCTATCATTGCCTCTGATACTTGCTGTGCTGTTTTATGACCCACACGCTTCATCTTCAGCAGCCCCGTTTTACGTTCAACGAGCGTGACAATCGCTTGCTTGTGATGCTGACCGATAACGGTATCCGCTTCCCAATCTCCAATACGTGAGCGTTCTTCAACAATACAAGGGCGCTCATGAATCGAGACTCTGTCATTGATACGGCCTCGAGTCTCAGCGGTTAGACGCTGCCGGTATGGTTTTCCTTTACGTCTGAGACACTGCCACAATGTACCGCCCTGCCTCTTATCACGCCAAATATAGCGATAAATGCTCATATGACTGATACCAGCATGAACGCCAGATATTTGCTCAGGACTCCAGTTCTCTTTAAGCTTGTCTGTCACCCATGCCCAGAGGTCAGTCACAATAGTTGTGGCGTTGTTAGCCCGTCTGTCACAAGCCTTGTTATTAGCATGCTTTGCTCGGTAACCTCGTAGGCTTTTATTACGCCTAAGCTCTCTTGATATGGTACTGGGACTTCTGTTTAACACCCTCGCTATAAAATTAATACTATGTTTTGCCCCTTTAAGGGCATAAATCTGGTATCGTTCACCTAGGCTTAGATGTGTATAGCTCATGGTTGCAATCTCACTTTGGTCGGTGGATAAAAACTTTGATGCTAGCGCATCTAGGTCTTTTTTTCACCTTGCATTTGGTATTGCACTTCATGTGTTAATCTAAGTTAAGCCACCTGCCTGTACTCAGCAGGTGTCATATCATTAAGTGAATCATGGGGTCTTTCGTTGTTATAAACCTTGATCCAGTCTTCAGTCAGCATATTGACCTCGTTTAAATTGTTGAAAAGGTAGCAATCTAAAACCTCATTGCGATAACTGCGATTAAACCGTTCAATATAAGCGTTCTGATAAGGACAGCCAGGCTCGATATAATCAATATAGATGCCATGAGCTGATGCCCAATCAGTGAATACCCTGGATGTAAACTCACTGCCGTTATCCACACGAATTTGCTTAGGATAACCATGCCACTCAGCCAGCTGATCAAGGTAGCGAATCACTCGGAGTGAGGGAATACTGGTACCAATATCAATGCCTAATACCTCACGGTTATAATCATCAATCACATTAAAGGTTCGAAAGCGAATATTGTTGTGTAGTCTGTCGCTCATGAAGTCCATTGACCATGTATGCCCCAATGCATTTGGCACACTTAGCGGCTGAGGGTTACGTGTTGGTAAGCGTTTTTTAGACTTGCGGCGTAGGTTTAAGTTTAACGCTGTATAAACTCGATGTACGCGCTTATGATTCCATGAATAGCCAAGCTTACGTATACGTTTAAAGCACTTTGGAAAGCCCCAGCGATTGTGCTTGTCAGTAAGCTCATTTAAGACATCAACAATCTCACTATCATCAAATAGCTTAGGCTTATAGTAGTAAGCGGTTCGACTCATGCAGACCACCTGACAACTCACTGCAATGCTGACATCATACTGCGCCTGTAATTCTTGCGCCCAGACTTTGCGCTCGGGTACAGGCGCTATAGCTTTTTTATGATCTCTTCCTGCATTTGCGCTTTGAGGCTTAAATCAGCATACATCTGTTTGAGCCTACGGTTTTCTTCTTCAAGCTCTTTTAATCGCTTAACATCAGAAGCTTCCATACCACCGTACTTGGAGCGCCATTTATAGAAAGTCGAGCTAGCAATCCCGTATTTACGGCACAGCTCTTTAGCAGGTATTCCAGCTTCTGCTTCTTTTAAAATGGATACTATTTGGGTCTCAGTCATTCGTTTGCTCATATCAAAACTCCTTATGGGTATTTTATAAGAAATTCTACGTTTGAGCTGTGTTATTTTAGGGGATAGTTACAGATAATGAAATACAGGACATTGAGAACAAACTAAACAACAGACCAAGAAAACGATTAGGGTTTAAAACGCCTATGCAGGCGTTCTATAATATTAATTAGCGTTGCACTTGGTGTGTTAATCTAAGAATAAAATACGCTGACTATCATTGGCGGCAAATGAAAGGAGGCGATATAGACACTGCACTGGCTATTGTTAGACAGGGCAAGATTAAAACGACGGGCTTAACCACAAATAAGCTTATTAATTATAATCAAGAGGTGATTAACTCAAATCTACAGCCGCTCACTTGGGAAGAGTTATTTGTAGCAAGCTTTTCAGAATCTGACGAAAAGGGTACCAATAGTAGGGAGTATCCAAATTTTAGTAAGAATCTCATTAAAGAGGTTCAAGATGCCCTTAAAGGCAGTAAAGCATCAGCTATTACGCAAGTAGAGTTGTTACAACAGGGGTTTACCCAGCCTAATGCCATGCGTCTCTTAGGATGGGTCAGAAGCTTGTTGAGTGATAGTAACAACAGGTTAGATACCATTAGTAAATATCTGGGATGTATTGGTCGGGATTGGCTGATGCTAACAATGGATGAGAATCTTGATGAATGGTCTGGTGAGGACTTTGAAGCTGTATATGAGGAGATCATTCAAAGTAAGATTAAGGATGGAAGAAAGCAGTCTATTTTAAACAAAGAATCAGACTTTGGCGAAGACAATCTAGATACGGATGATGATTTAGTTGGCTGTGCAGACGATGTGTTAAGTCAAGGTAGTCTCAATGTCTTGAATAATGTGTATTTAAAGAAAAATAAAGTTTCATATCTGGATAAGCTCAAAGATACTCAAAAATTTACTTATGGCAGACTACGAGCTTTCCATGATTATCAGCGAGCGCACTATAATGCGCCATTTGTGTATTTCCCGTGGGGTAATAAACGCCAAGTGGTAAATGCGAACATGATATCACCTCGGATATATCATGCGATGAAAGAGTATCTGGTCAACTCGGATTTAGGCGATGAACAGAAAAACCTGTGCTTAGTAGTCTTAAGTCTTGCGTATCGGACAGGGTTGCGAATCAAAGAACTTATCGGTGTTAAAGTTCGTGATATAGCTGACATCTATATTGATGAGCATGGACAACGAATAGAGCAGCCACAAATATGGTTAAGACCAAATCGCTATCGGAGATTGAAAAGTAGCAGCGCAAGCCGCCTTATACCCATTAACTGCCTACTTAAGAAAGACGAGCTAAAACAACTTATTCAGTTATATCGTCAGCAGAAAAGATTGAAGCGTCGTTACTTTTTTTCTCAAGGTTCAGGCGATCAGCCATTACCCAGTGTGGTTTTTAGTAATCTCATGAAGTTAATTTGGGACAGATTGCTAGGAAAGCACGACTTCACATTTCATAGCTTTAGGCATACTGCGATTAGTCAGCTGGCGTTAGTACTAAGTAAGTCGCCATTGGCACAGGTGATGACTGATTATGATAATGAGCAGTGCGAAAAAGTAATAAAAGGCGTCCTTGGCTATCACAAGGATCAAGGCTCCTGGTTTGGGCTGGCTAGCTTTGCAGGGCATTTAACGTGCGACACAACCTTCGAGCATTATATTCATACTGCTCATCTGCTGGCAGGGGAACAGCTCAGTAACGCTTACTTAGAGCTACCTATAACCGTTTTAGACTTAATAACAGGACTAGATTATTCTGTTATATATAGACAAGACAAAACTGCTTATGATGCAACGACAAAGACGGTGCAGCTAAATAAGATAAGATCATACTTTGTTAAAAAAACAGCTGTTAATAAAACACGATTATTTAAGAATATAGATCAACCTGATAACAATACTAGCCAGCAACTGTTGAATAGTAATTTGGATGACTTTAAAGAGTCGAATGCAAATTCAATTTTCATTCATCCTAAATATGCGGACGTCATAGGTTTTCTAGAGCAGATGCAGGAGTTAAAAGAAAACTCTCGAGATCAGCTGTTACCTGAAGTTGCTATTAGACATGGTATAAGTCTAAATGACTCTAAATGTTTATACCTGCGCGCTAGTGAGCTGTTCGACGATGACAGGCTATTACTAGGTAGGCCTAAAGGTAGTAAGAATCAGGAAGTAATAATTAGAGCATTAGATAGAGCATATCAGATGTCTATAAAGGATCCTGAGAAGTTGAGAGTATTTATTGAGATATTTGCGCATAAGCATAACTTAAATAACTCATCGATCCATTTTGGTATTAAGGAGACCCAGATTGAGATGCTACAGAGTTTTATGCTAGTAGGTTGTCAGCTTATTGATGCCAGTCATTGGCAGGTGAGGGCATATAGCGAGCAAGTTGTAAGTGATGTTAAAAAAGACTTGAGTCTGAACAGCTCAATACGTGTCGGTGCACGTGAGAGTTTTCATGGCTATGAAGTAAGGGTTGTACAGAAAAAACGTAAACACTCTGACAAAAACTTGGCTACCACTAATCACTATTATGCGTCATCGGGGGTGCTTAAATATCTAGGATATCTGTTGATGGTACTAACAAAAAATAAAGTATAGAGTTTAGAGCTATTTATAGCTAGCTTATTCAATTAACCTTGATGCTTCTAAACAATTCGCTTTGTTGTAGTGAAGCACTTCGTCTATCACCTTGGTCAATCAGCCAGTCAATAATTCGTAAGAGCTTCTTACCAGTCTCTAAATCTAAAGGATTGTCCCTTTCTGCAAGGAATTGCACCAGTTCAGCTATACGAGAATACAATGTGCTACCTTGCCAGCCTACAAGCTTAGGCTTAGATATGACGGTTAAGACTTGATCTGCGAAAACTTCAGCAGGATAGTCATTTTTGGCATGGTCGCATAATTGCACAAAGTTTTGCATTACAGCACCAACCCAACCAGCTTCACGAACCAATTTATTAATTATGGGCATTACCAAATGAATGTCAGTCCAGTTACCATTTGCGAATCGTTTAGCACTATCAAATTGAGTGATGCGAGTAAACATTAACGTCTCTAGTGCATTATTTTTGAATACATCAAACTCTCCAATGCGATAGCTATTTGTGTTCAACTCTTCGACCTGCAAGAATCTTTCCATACAGTGTTCAAGTATTCTTACAATATCTTCTGATGCAACGATCTCGTCATATAGATTGCAGCTGCAATAGCTGATTAAAGGTTCTATAAGTTGCCAACCTTCTTGAGATTTTAGGTTCAATATAGGCTTTACAAACCTATGATAAGTCACGTTGAATGGCAATACTCCACAGATTGTACCAATGATATTACATAGAGCATCTGAGAATTCATAAAGACTGCCATGGTTGCCTTTGTGATTAGACTGTTCAGACCATGAAGGCTCAATTAGCTCAATAGTCCAATTAATTAAATTCTCTATAAAACTTAGAAGTTCTTCTTTGAATTCTGACTGTAGTAATTCCTTAATAGGTAGCTGCTTTAAGATATGACTCAAAAAAGTAGTATCCCATTGTTCATCAGATCTTTCCCACTTTATAGCGTCAAAAGACTTATTTAAAGAATAGTTCAAAGAAGGTCTATATTTTTCCTGTTCCAACTCAACCCAAGGACTTCCACATTTTGGAAGTTCAATGAATTGTTTATCAGACTCATAATATTCAGCTAAAATAGATTCTATACTCTGTAACTCCACATTTATTTTAGCTGTATCATCTGAGTTACAATTACGATATTTCAAATGATTATGACTCATTGATATAGCTATGAATATAGCGGAGTAACTGAGTTTTCTATCAACTTCATATAATGAGAGACATTCGTTTAAAGCTGATATGGATATTTCATTTACTGGACTCGCAATAATGCATAATATTTGGATTTTTGAGTTATCATCAGCTGTATCAAATTTTATTTCAGAAGCTAGTGCTTTACTAGCAAATATCTTTGGATGAAATGTAAGTTTTGCTTCTGGGGTGCTGCACTCATATGAGTTAAATGGTAAATCTAATATTTTATTTATTACCTCGCGTGCCCATTCTAAATCTGTATCAGCTAGCGCTTCTCTAAAGCATAAGGCCATCGTTGCTACGGCGACAACAGCATTTTGTTTCATGCGTTTATGAGTAGATTCCTCGGTCCATCCTTCACAACCATCTTCAAAGAGCTCTAGCTCATCGTATTGTTTCATAAACTCTAGAGCAGATTGAATAGAATATCCTTCTACAATGGAGTCTTGTAAAAGAGATTTATGAGCCCAATAGGCTATATTATTAAAACTAAGAAAATCTACACTTTTCTTCTGTTCTTCTATGTTTTTGCTATTATTCAAAGAAGGGCTATGATGCGAAATAGTGACTATACTTTCGTTTTCAGTAGGCTGAACTATATAAGTAGCTTCATCTGCATATTCGGCATAAAATTTAGCTCGTTCTATTAATCTTTTAGTAACTACTGCATTATCCATCTGTTCTTCGAAATTGTATGGTAGAAAGTTTGCAAGTCCAATTAATCTTTTTTTGATCTCCTCACTAAATTTAGAAAAAACGAATGCACTTAGTAAATTTGACAAGCAAAATTTATAGCTTTTCCTGTCTGACGATGAACCACGTATATCTTGAGTAAATCGATAGTAATCTAGATCAAGCACCTTTTGATTCGTCACCAAAGGAAATACAGTTTTGCTAATGCACTGTTGTTCAAGAGCAAGTACAGATACAACACTTAGGATAGCTACTGATTCATGATCTTTAGTTATTTTTTGAATTAACTCGTCTAGATTCGCACCCGCTTCTAACTGCTCAAAACACCACTTTTCTAAGGTCATAAATGCTGATGACAATGTATCATTTATCCAGTATGGACGTGACCAAATATATTCTTTCTCATTGCCCCAGAATGCTTGAGATCCCCAAGGAAATTCTAATGTAATAGGAATTGGTGTGAGCTTTTCATCTGATAGCTCATGAAGCTGTCGCCAAGCCTTATTAGCATGGTTTGATAGCGCTGTAATTAGTCTTAAGCCAGAGTCGGGAGCATATTTTAATAATGAATGGAATGGCTCTTTGATTGGAGAGGAAGGATAGAAGCCAATAAAGTCACTGTTAATAGCAAGGCTTTTCCAGTCACTGTCGCTAACGACTTCAGTTGGAAATGGACTTAAAAACATTGCTCTACGTTGAAGTAGTTTTTTTTGCTTATCAGTAAGCTCTTCTTGTGGAATGCTATTTAATTCCAACCAATACTCTTGAGATCGTTTTCGTTCTTCACAGTCACGTTTATATTTATCTAATGGTAATTCACACAATAATTTTTTTAAGCAAAACTCAACAATTAGGTCAGCATGTTTTTGTACTATAAATCCAGATAATTGGATTATATGTTTGAAAATCTCATTAGGTATTTCATCTAGATCGAGTAGCCTATTCAAATAGGTTTGAATGAAAGTTGGATTAGAATTTGCTGAAACTATAATCAAATTACGTAGCGCATCTTTAAATCCTGTTATGTCATTAACTAATTGCCAGTTATGAGTACTAGGATGATCTTTTATCCCTTCGATTTCAGATAGCCAATCTAAAGCTATTTGTAATATTTTGGATGAAAACTCAATAACAACCTGTGAAGGCTGTGTAGCGTTTTCAAAATTTATTGCTAGGTTTTGAAAAACTTTAAAGACATCGACAACTCTTGGATATATGTTTTCTGGCAATGAAGGAGTATCTTCTAATATAAAAATAATAACTTGAAACCATAGGGTTAAATCAGTCGGCCACGCAAGAGAGGTAGCAACTTTTATATCTTTGGAAGTAGCAAGTATCAGCGGGTTTGGCTGTGTCTTTTCTGCTTGAAACCAAACCAATAACTTCTCATAGAGATCATAGTCGTTTTCAGCCAGTTTGCCTCTAAATTGACCACTGTATTGTGCTGTATTTGGATGGCTGATAGCACCTAATAGCCAAGCTCGCAACCATTGTGAACGAAGTGTTTTAAACTTTGGGTTTTCTATTGCTATAGACCACTCTTCGTCCTGGAGCTTCTGCTGAGCCAATAACTCAACAACTCTAGCAATAGCAGGAGGTTGACCGAACGCTTCAATTTTATCAAGCCATGCATCATCAGCTTCAAATAGGTTGTACAATAATGACCATTCAAAAAAGATATCATGAGCAAAATCTACTATAGATTTTCTATTATCGACTCTAATCACACCGTCGCTGTTTAGTTCATCTAATTCCGAATTGCTATTAAGCGATCTTCTTTTTACGGGCTTACTAAGATTTTTTACCTTACGCTCAGCTAATTCTAGTAAAGCGTTCTGTCTATCTATAACTTTTTGACTCGTCGCACTATATCCACCACGTTTCCACCATTCATGAATCAAATCCAGTTCAGACTCTGGGGATGTATCGTTTGATAAACTTAGCGTAGATAGAACCTTTGCAAAAAATGGAGTTCTAGTGACATGCTTCACGTTTTCAGAAGAACTAAAAAGTAAGCTTCTTAAATTTGGAAACTGTGTTGAGAGAATATTGGCTTCATTATCATCTAATTTATTGACAGTGACGTTACCAATTGAAGCCTGCTTAAGAACAGACCCAAGCCATGTTCTTAGCGGCTCTAGCCCTGTCTCACGTAAGGTAACGACTATTTTCCACTTTATTAACAATGGGTCATTTAAAATTAAGCTTATTAACTCTTCGATAATTGGTCGATGCTGATTGTCTACACGGTCAATACCATCAATAAATAAGATAGGTGTGCCTGCTGATTGAATTTCAACTAATAGATCTTTTAAATTATGAGTTGAAGGTATCCCAGAGCTTTGAGCGTATTGAGACCAATTTTTACCGACCAATTGATTAGACTTTAAAAACAACACAAACGAGCTATTCAAATAACCTTCAACTACTTGACGTAGCAGAGCCGACTTGCCAGTACCCGGCATACCAGTTATTTGAATAAAGCGTTTTGATTTAATCTTTTCAGTAAACTCTAGTTTTAAACCAGTCCTATCTAAACTATACCCATCAATATCGCTTTGAATTTGATGCAAGTAAGTATTCGTAAGCTCTTTTATCTTTGCAATCTGCTCTTCAAAAGTTCTACCTTCTTTGAGTTTAACCACCTTACTTAACTCGTGGACCAACCGAACCCTATCAAACTGACCCGCTTTCCCTGCAGACTCTCTTCCTAACTCGTAAACATAAGACCAGACCAATACGGGCGATACAATACTATTGGTAGGTAACTGTGATTGAATCTGCTGTTCTGCTATATGTGCATCAACTTCACCATCATGTAAGAAGTCAAACCTGACAATAATAAAATGTTTTAGAAAGTCATGCTTTTCAGTAGGTGCTAACGGGGCAGCAGAGAACTCATCCAATAGCTGATATACCACTTCTTTAATAGCTTTAATATCCGCACTGGCATTCCCATTAGTGCTAAACCGTTGCTCAAAGTGCTCAATATCGCCACTTTCAACAGCTATATGACAAAGAAACCCTAAATCACGAAATTTAGCAGAGGATATCTCATTAACCGCCACTCCGTACTTATCTACATCATCATTAAAACTAGCATCTTGGTAGCTGGCAAGGCTGTCACGAATAATATCTCTAAAGTTTTTATTGCTTTGAGCAGAGCTAATCGTGAGGTCACGTTTGACCTGTAAACTAGTGGTTCCAATTCGACCTGATGCATCTTTCCACTTTATTATGACGTCATCTAAAGGGTAGCCAAAGTCTCTTTGCTGGCCAGCTACATTTACTACCGTACCATCACAGCCGGGCGCACTCGCTTCAGCTAGTAATGCAGTTAAATAGAAAGCCATGACATGACCTTCATAGGTAAAGCCATCACCACCGGCAAGCTCTGGAGACTGTGAAGTGTTTTTATTTTTCATCTATACGAATCTTACCTCTGGCAGTGGGTCTGTTTTGGCTTCTTCAGTTATCCTTTTTAACTCACTGTTTGAATTATTTTTTAGTAATTCACGAGCAAGCTTTATACATTCAGATCTAACCGAAGTGACGTTAATGGCTAAATGACTGGTTGGATTTACGTTTTCGTAGGCAGTACCATCAAAAATGATTGGAACCACTTCAATTAATGTTGAGACGTTTTCGTTACTTAAGTATTTTAGAGAGTATAGGTTATTTGCAGTATATATTAGTGTTGTAAGCCCATTAGTACGGCTCAAGTTTATTGAATAAATTAATTTTGAGATCAATGGCTTTAATGCATCGTTAAAGTCAAATTTACACCAGTTCAGTAAAGCATTTGCTGACGATACAACTTTTCTTATATCTTCTTTATAAAAACCTTCACGTATATCTTTCATAAGAGTATCAAAAGCCGTATCAAATTTCTTAGAGAAAAATATGAATGAAGACAATACCTCAAAGGTCTCCGTCTTCTCGTAAAAATCAAGTAACTTATTTAAGTTAGCTTCATTTAAATTGGGTTTTCCTAAATAAGGTGTTATAGCATGGTTCAAAGTGTATGCAATTTCTTTGGCCAAACGTTCTTCCGTATTATCTATAAAAAACTCAGGAACATCAGTGTCTTCTGCAGTGAACCGCCATGCAGTTAAAGTATTGAATATCTTGTTAGACTGTTTCTTCGTAGGCAGTTCTCTGTGTTTTTCATTCAAAACAAGATTTTTAATCGCTATAAGCGTATGGATATTAATTAAATCATTACTTTCAAAAAGATGTTTTCTAACAACTAAAGCCAACGCTTGACTATCATCGCCAGACAGTCCTAACAAAGCATGGTCTAAAATACCTAGTTTAGGAATGAAATTGTAGTTGGCTGGATTTCCCCATATTTTCCATTTTATAGATTCTAACTCGTTAGCATTCAAATAGTTATTTTCAATTAAAGGAAATAGCTTTATTAAAGCATGGACGCTGTCCTCATTGTTCGGAGAAATATGGTTTATGATTTCATCTAAACGTGAACTGATTTTAAGACTATCATTTCTTACGGGAGGTAATTTTACAACAGGGTTTGGCCATCTCTGACCAAAATCATTATCAATATTCACTTCGGTAGCTAAAGGAAATATGAGGGCATCTTCAAATATCTCTGATTTTCGATTATCTGATATAGCTAGTAAGCTGTATTCTATGAGATGACTATAAGGTTTGGACAGCCAGAAATGCTTTATTCCATCTATGATTGCAATACTGCAACCCCATTTAAACACTTCTATAGCCTTGTCTGGCTTCGCCCGTATAACGAACCTAGCTAAAGCCTCCATAAAAACTTGTAATCTACTAAAATAATAATGTACAGACTTATTGCTAGTTTGAATAATTTTTTCTAGCCAATAAATACAACCTTTATACGTCTGATCTAATAGATACTCTAAATCCTCCTCTGTTAGCTTTGCAATATTAATTCTTGATAGAGTTGTTTTAAGTATATCTGTAGTATCTGAGGTTGATGATCGTATAGCATATATGAAACGATTTTTATTTTCTAAACTCTCCAGCTTAGCTAAATTCTCTACTATATCTTTAACGAAATTGACATCTCTCCATCTAATAGGAACTCCGACAGTGTTAGTTAACCCCTCTACAAGTAATAAAGGGTGTAACTCATTACTGAATGAAAGAGATTTAGAATGGTCTGTATAGCTTCCAGGGTCAAAAGAAGGCTCTATACTATTATTCTTAGCTTGTTTATCCAATGCTTCTGATAATCTCTTCCTGATATGTTCAAGATAAGTCCAAGGATTTGAATCCATATAGTCAAAATCATTGGGCTTAACTTCTAAATCATTACGGTTAAAGAAATCAGCTCCTTGAAGAAGAAAACTAACCCAAGCTAAACGTGATAAAACGTAAACTGAGGTTGGATCATTTCTAGATTGTAGTTTAAGATTTTTAAAAGCATCCTTTAAAAGAAACTCACCTTCATCAAACCTTCCCAACTCGGCTAGAAGTGATGCTTTTTTCATGTTCCATGATGGGTCTATGGCTTCAATATCTTCAACTAATTCTTCTAAACCAGAGTAATCGAAGCTTTCTCTAGCTAAAATAGCTTTATGATAGTTTATTTCGTTTTTTACTTCTGAAGAAGTCAGTTTAACTGTGTCTAAAATATGAGCTACTCTTGAGTTAATATTTTTATAATCGTTATCATCAAACCAGCGTGTACTTCTAAAAAGCCATAATGCTATTTCAATCTGCTGTTTGCTAGTTAGTCCACTAAGTTGAGAAGGATCACAAATTTCTAGAAGTTCTTCAGCTAAATGAATAGCATCCACACTAAAAGTAATGGTGTTACGCCATACGATTTCGTAAAGCATCCTTGATCGCAAATCAGGTTTCATTTCAGCTAAGTTTTTAGAGTTTGGAAAAGGATCGGTAATTTGATTTTGTAAGCTCCACCGTATATTAGATGGGCATACCAACCATACTGGATAAGACTCCCTATCTTTAACAAGTTGATCTAACTGAGTCTCAAGTAAAGCTGCTGCGTAGCTATGCTCCTTATGTACTTTACCTATTTCGTTTTCTGGGATAGTTTTACGAGTAATCGAAGTTGGTTCCCAATCCCAGCTATCTTTAGGCTTAAGTATCTGAAGAGCATTGAGAAACATTTTTGTTGCTTCACGATGTCTTTGATCATGGTTATCCAAGTGTTTAACTAGACTTGATAAATCAATAGGTGCTACATTGATTGACTCTAAATATTTGCGTTTAGCTGGACTTAAATCTAACGCTCCTACCAAGTATATTCGACGAGCATGACTTGCTAAATGATCTCTTACCCATCCAACCCATTGTAAGAAATTAGGATCATCACCTGAAAATCCTAATAAGCAAAACTCGTTTTCGATAAATATTTGACGGGCTAAATTTACAAATGCCGCATGAGTCTTGGGATACTGGCGATAATCTTCTTGAGTAAATATTAGATTATGAGATATTTGTACTGTTCCATGTAATTTTACGATTCTAGGAGAGCGAGAAGAGGATAGATCTTCAGGTTTGTTAACGATACTATAGATAGGTTTATAAATATCAGATGCTGCGCGTTCTAACAGCGTGTCCCAATTAGTTGTAAGCACTTCTGTCCAAGGTAGCTTTAACAGTGAGCCATACAAGTCGCTTGGTATCCATGCAGGGTCATTAACAGTTTGTTCGATTAAATCCCTCAAAGCTTGTTTACCGAAATAAGAACTATATTCTTCAGCGATTTGTAGCGGGTCGCCCCATGGATCGGATCCTAAATCTTCTGATTGAACCGCCCCGGTATTGTCGGAGACTTAACATTCTGAGAGAATACGACAATGAAAAGACAAACCTACACTCCTGAGATTAAAGAACGCGCCGTCCGTATGCTGATCGAAGCAGCAAACGACTATCCCTCCACATGGGCAGCCATTCAAGCCATTGCCCCTAAGATTGGCTGCACGCCTGAAACCCTGCGCTCATGGCACAAGAAGCATATAGATCAAACTATCCC
>NZ_JABLTF010000009.1:0-1277 GCF_024085615.1 Psychrobacter sp. PSP | reverse complement strand
TGAGCTATGCTGAAGAAACCGTAGAGGTAAACTTGGTAAACTAAGCGTATTAATCGGAGTTTACCATGACCAAGAAAGTAAGAACCTACAGTGACGAATTTAAAGCAGAAGCCGTTAAGAAGATAGCAGACAATAACGGTAATGTTTCAGCCACAGCCAAGCAACTTGGCATAGCGATGCAAACGTTATCGAACTGGCAGAACAAAGCCAATCAAGGCAAGCTTATTGGCACAGAACAATATGATCCTGATCTTATGAGTGCTCTTCAAGAAATAAAGCAGCTCAAGCGGCAGCTTAAAGTAGCCGAAGAGGAGCGCGAAATTCTAAAAAAGGCGACGGCGTACTTCGCGAGAAACAGTTAGTCAGGTACGCCTTTATCAAAGACAACCAGTTCCTCTTTCGCATCATCACTATGTGCCGTGTGTTAAGGGTTAAGCCATCAAGCTATTACGACTGGCTAAGTCGTGATCTCAGCGACCAACAGATACATCGCAACCAATCTGAATTACTGGTTAAAGCGGCTCACAATGAAACGAAAGAACGTTATGGCGCAGATCGACTGCATGCTCATCTAAGCGAGCAAGGCCATAACATTAGCCTGTATATGATAAGAAGCATCAAAGAGCAACACGGCATTAAATGTCGTAGTCATAAGCGCTTTAAAGTCACCACCGACTCCAATCACAACAAGCTGGTCTATCCAAACGTACTGGATCAGAAGTTTGATGCTAAGCGCCCTAACGAGTCGTGGGTCAGCGACATCACCTATATCTGGACGAATGAGGGTTGGCTGTACTTAGCAGGGGTCAAAGACTTATACACCAAAGAGCTGGTCGGTTACGCTATTAACAAGCGTATGACCGCAGATTTAGTTTGCAAAGCACTAAATATGGCCATCAAGAATAAACGTCCAAACAAAGGGCTAATCGTTCACTCTGACAGAGGCAGCCAGTATTGCAGTCACGCCTACCACAAGACCATTAAGCAGCATCAATTTATAGGCTCAATGAGCGGCAAAGGCAACTGTTTCGATAACGCTCCGATAGAAAGCTTCTGGGGCGTATTAAAGAATGAATTAGTATATCATCAAGACTATAAAACAAGGTTCACAGCCATCAATGATATTATCAGTTATATCGAGCTGTACTACAATCAGACGAGGATTCAAAAGGGTTTGGGCTATCAATCGCCAAGACAGGTGTGGTTTGATTATTATCGTCAGGCTGCGTAATTAAAATCTCCCAAGTTTATGTGTACGGATTTGACGGCAGGGGTCA
>NZ_JABLTF010000008.1:0-149725 GCF_024085615.1 Psychrobacter sp. PSP | reverse complement strand
ATAAATCTGAGGTAATTGACTATTTAAAGGAGAATTGGACTGGCGTTAATGATGTTGAACTGGCAACCCTTGAATGGGTGGACTGGTTTAATAAAACACGTCTGCATAGCACGATTGGTTATGTGTCACCTTTTGAGTTTGAAAAGCGGTATTACGATAATTTAACCCTGTCAGGCATCGCTGCCTGACTCAAGTAAATCACTCTCCGATATAGTCGGGGCGGTTCAGATAGTATTTTTAGAAGATCATTCCACAAAGGTAACTTACTATTTATATCACCACTACTAGCAGCGCTTCTACTAAAGCCAGAGCCTACCATTATAGCAGCGCCTTGATATGAAGTTTCATTTCGCCAAAGAGCTTCGGCGAGCTTTTTTAGTAATGGATAGTCGGGTAAGCTTTCAATACTCATAATGGCTACTCGTAAATAGTTAAATATTTATCATTATATTTAGTCAAACACAGCGTACCCGAAACTGAACGTAAAGCACGATCAAACAATGACTGCTCTCACAGCTATGACAGTCCAATTTATCATACTAAGAAGTATACTGCTTATAAAATAGAGTAGTAGTAAAACCCATCACAGAGAAGCGCTAATTGCGTTGGTTAAACTCTTGCAAACAATCATAGAGCTATTACAAATGAATATAGGTAGTGTAACTGGTCGCCATCACGGCTCGTTCTTACTAAATTAGTTGACGATATTTTTAGAGTACTCTTCTTGAAATGTTAGTAGGTTAGTAATATTTACTGATGATTTCATCTTGTGTCATGCCAGCAAGCCGACAATAGAAAGACTCTATTGAATTTGAAGCGTCTCTTAGTTGCCGCTGTGACACTTGGATATATTGTAGGGTAACATCATCGGTTGATTTAGCTTCACGGTGATTGAGCAAGCGTTTAAGGACTGGATAGCTGATGCTTGAGTTATTAGCTACCGTTCCAAAAGTGCGGCGCAAATCATGTGGTGTAATATACAAGTTTGTTTGATTACTTATGGCCTTATAACTACGGCTTAAATCTTTTATATGGTCATCGCTAGCTTTCAAGTTGCTCGGGAATACCCATTGCTTGCCAGCGCTTAATCTGAATCTTTCTTCAAGCAGAGCTTGTAAGATATCACTAGTAGGCATATGATAATTAGAACCATTTTTTGTAGCTTTGAATACTATCCTGCCAGCTATAAGGTCGACGTCAGACCACTTTAAGGGCTGCGCTTCATTTAAACGCACACCAGTGAACATAAAAAGTAGCATGATATCTCGTGCATTATTGCTATGGGGCGCTTGCAGGTGTGAGCTTCTATCAACATAATTTAAAAGTGTTTTGAGATACATACCTAAATATTCTTCTTCAACATGTTTAGTACGCGGCTTAATTATATTCCAATCTTTCTTGGCGTTAAGTATGCGTACTGGTTGCTCTTTAATTAAAAAGTCTTCGTTATCATCTAAAAAGCTATCACGACAATAATTCCAAACTGACCTTAGAGCTCTCATAGTTGCGTTAGCCTGAGCTTTACTATGCTTGCTTATCTCTTTATGCTTATCACTTATCATTGACTTAGATATATCATTTAAAGATATATCTAGCCAATCATCTAGCTTGTTTAGTATTTGACCATCATAAGTGTCAATAGTGCCTTTAGCTAAGCTAGTCTTTGCTGATTTAAAGTAGGTATATGCATCTCTCAGTGTTGGTACATTATTGGTCTTATCTTTCGGCTCTTCCAAGACCTCATGAAGCCCGTCATAAACATGCAGACCTTTTTTTATATTAGCCATCATTATGCTGGCTTTTTCACGTGCTTCGGTTAGCGTAATCAAGTGCGTTTCTTCCACTTCATCTCTATATAGCTTTCCGTTAATACGCTTATGTAATGTATAACGTTTGGATTGTTTGCCCACGCGTAGCGCAAAACCAGTTAACACATCGTCCATATAGATTTCAGTACCTTTAGCGGTATAGTCTACTGAATCTATAAATTTTTTGGTAAGTTTAACCTTCATATATCACCCATGCAGCAGTATATAACCATAGTGTTAGTAATATCATACTTTAATTACTATAAGGGTCAAAGTATCAAGATAGTATCAAAAAACCAACTAAGTCCATGCGTTCGCATAAATTTTAGACAATAAAAAACCCTTACAAGTCAATGACTGTAAGGGTTTGAATATGGTGGGCCCAGTAGGACTTGAACCTACGACCAAAGGATTATGAGTCCTCTGCTCTAACCAACTGAGCTATGGGCCCTAACGTTAGACGCACAATGATACCTGATTTTTTGAATTTTTCAAGTAAAAGATGGCAAGTAACCAATAAATTTTTAATCGGTTTAAAAGCGGATTAAAAGCCACTACCAGCCATAGTCAGGCTACGCCCCCCATCGATTGTGATAATTTCACCTGTGACATAATGCGCCTGTACCAAGTACAGTACACTATGAGCAATCTCCTCAGGTTTACCGATTCTTTGCATAGGGATTGAATCGATAATATTGGTTTGTTGTACTTCATCCATGGCTTGGTCGCCATTGGGGTCGGGTAAGATATTGACGCCAGGTGCAACACCATTGACGCGTATGTCTGGTGCCAGCTCTAACGCTAGCGACTGAACCATCATTCGATGCGCAGCCTTTGCCATGTTATAGACCGTATAATTGTTAAACGGTCTATCATGCGCGTGAATATCCAATAAGCTGATAATACAGCCTTGCTGATGTTTGAGATAGGGCAGTAGCGCTTGGCTCAATAGTAAAGGCGCCTTGGCATTGGTTAGAAGTAATTCATCCCACTGCGTATAATCAATGTTACCAAGCGGGCTTGGGTAGAACCGTGATGCATTATGTACCAGTACATCTAGCTGCCCAAACGCTTCCATGATATTTTTAACAAAATTCTCTAACGCTGCACCATGATTGACTACTGCCAAATCCGCAACAATAACCACTGCGCTATTAGCACGGCTTTTGTTAAATTGGTCAGCTAAGCTATTAGCTTCTTTTTCGCTACGATGACAATGGATAATGATACGGTAGCCTTGAGTGTGCGCTGCTCTGATAATTGCCGCACCGATGCGCTTAGCGCTACCAGTTACCAGCATCACCGGAGGTTGGGTGTCAGTATTCTTTGATAGCAGAGTGTTAGGTTCTTGGTTCATAGTGACAATGTTTTTTAAAATGCTTTTTAATAGGTGTCATGCGCTTGTAAGTGTTCAATTCTGCTTTGACGTAAGGCTGCTCCGATGGCTGGCCCTTTAAGATCTGGTGCAATATCTGTCATACCGATTGCATGAAAGCTATTTAGTGCTAGCATCATCTGACGGTGCTGTGTTGCCAGCTGTAAGACGTGACTGCAGACAAGGAGCTGTGACAGCTTATCTGGCTCTTTATGAGCACCACAAGCTTGTATAAGGTCAATCTTTTTGGCAGCGCTCAGACTGTTTATCATGCTCAGCGTTTCGGCTTGCTGAGCGAATAGGATAGCAAACTGCGTATGCGCTTTGGGGACTTTAGCTTTATTACCGGTATCATTGATATCTCTTAGCGCTTTTGATTGGTCAGATTGGTCATGCGTATGTTCATTATTAAATAGTGACGGGGTCAGGCTGACCATTAACAGTGCCCAACGCTGTGGCAAGTTTAGGCGCATTTGGCCTGCAAAATATAATGCTGTCTGAACCGTCTCTCGTATATGAGTGTCCTCCCAAGCATCATGCAATGGGGCAAAGTACTCTGTAAGCGCACCAATCTCAAACAATTGCTGCCAGTATACTTGCGGTGATAGTTGCATCGTTGCACGGCTCGACTCTTGCCAGATACGTTCCGCACTCAAATGAGCAAGCTCTCCTGAGTTGACCAGTTGACGCATTAGGGTCAAGGTGTCTTCCGCAATGGTAAAACCCAAATCATAATAACGCCCGTAAAATCGAGCCGTCCTCAGCACTCGTAATGGGTCTTCGCTAAAAGCGCCAGACACATGGCGCAGTATGTGACTCTCTAAATCTTGTAATCCTCCGTAATAGTCAATGACATCGCCACTGACAGGGGTATCATCGGTGAGACTCACAACCTCGATAGCTATTGCATTGATGGTCAGATCACGGCGCTGCAAATCCTCTTTTAAACTAACATTAGGACTGGCATGTACGCTAAAGCCTTTATATCCTGAGCCTTGCTTGCGCTCTGTACGTGCAAGGGCATACTCTTCATGAGTGGTGGGGTGCAAAAACACAGGGAAGTCCGCACCTACTTGTTGAAACCCTGCATCAAGCATCTCTGAGACAGTTGCACCAACGACGACGAAGTCTTTATCTTTGACAGGTTGTTGTAATAGTTGATCTCGAACCGCACCACCCACAAGATAAATTTGCATAAAAGCCTCTTCTTATTGAACCGATATCAGCGGCCCAATCGCAATAAATCAAAAAACCGCCCATGCGTGATGTGCATTGGCCGGTTTTAGTATAGCAAAAAGGCCCTGCCAATGGATGACAGAGCCCTTTTGAATCACATAATCATACGAAGTAGGACGTCTGATTATTTTTCGCTTTCTAAATCTTGTGCTTCAGTCACAGTCAATGCCGTCATATTGACGATACCGCGAGCAGTCGCTGATGGCGTCAAGATATGTACTGGCTTATTCGTACCTAACAAGATAGGTCCAATAGACGCACTGCTGGTTGCCGTTTTAAGTAAATTAAAGGCAATATTTGAGGCGTCAAGCGTTGGCAAGATCAGCAAGTTCGCAGCGCCTTTTAGTGGGCTTGATGGCATATCGTTTAGGCGGATATGTTCATTCAGTGCGGCATCTCCTTGCATCTCGCCTTCAAAATCAAAGTCGACATTCATGTCAGTTAGTAGCTCATGAACCTTGCGCATTTTGACCGCGCTGGCAAGATTTGAAGCGCCAAAGTTTGAATGAGAGACTAATGCAACACGTGGCGTGATACCAAAACGGCGGATTTGATCGGCAGCCAGAACGGTCATCTCAGCCAACTGCTCAGCGGTTGGATCTTCATGCACGTACGTATCAGCGATAAAGATGTTGCGATCTTGCATCAATACGGCATTCATCGAATAAAAATCATTGATGCCTTCTTTTTTGCCAATGACGCTTTCGACATACTTTAGGTGCATCTGGTAGTCACTAAAGGTACCACAAACCATACCGTCAGCATCACCGTTGTCAACCAATAAAGAACCAATCAACGTGGTTTTACGGCGAACATCACGACGAGCAAGCTCGATACTCACGCCGCGGCGCTTGTTTTTCTCGTAGTAGCCCTGCCAGTAGTCTTTGTAGCGAGGATCATCATCTTGGTTGACGATCGTGATGTTTTCGCCATCTTTTAGACGTAAGCCCAACTTATTGATGTGATCGTTGATGACTGCTGGACGACCAACCAAGATTGGCTGAGCCAAGCCTTCATCGACGACCACTTGTACGGCCAATAAGATATTATTGTCTTCGCCTTCACAGTATACGATACGCTTTGGCGCAGACTTAGCGCGTGCAAAGATAGGCTTCATAACAAACGCAGAGTTGTAGACAAACTCAGACAGACGCTGACGATATGCCTTCATGTCTTCGATTGGCAGTGTCGCTACGCCTGAGTCCATTGCCGCTTTGGCAACCGCAGAGGCAATCTCGATGATTAGGTTTGGCTCTAGTGGGCCAGGGATTAGGTAATCACGACCGAAGCTTTTCATCGTCTCGATGTTTCTGACGTTGGTCGTAGGGGTTGCTTCGACGTGTGCCATGGCAGCGATGGCTTTTACGCAAGCGACTTTCATCTCTTCGTTGACGGTTGTCGCACCAACGTCCAAGGCACCGCGGAAGATGTATGGGAAGCATAGTGCGTTGTTTACTTGGTTTGGATAATCTGAGCGACCAGTTGCCATGATGACGTCTGGACGTACCGCATGTGCCAATTCTGGCATGATTTCAGGTGTTGGGTTGGCAAGTGCAAAGACAATAGGATCTTTTGCCATACGGCGAACCATATCTTCTGATAGAGTACCTGGCATAGATAGACCTAAGAACATATCCACATCGTCCATCACTTCTTCGATAGAGGTAGCGGTTGTCTCACGAGCATAACGTTGTTTGGTTTCATCAAGGTTTTCACGACTAGTGCTGATAATGCCACGTGAATCTGAAACAATAATGTTGTTTTTATTAACACCAAGCGCGCAAATGATGTCTAGACAAGAGATGGCGGCTGCACCTGCACCTGAACAGACAACTTTAATTTCTTCGATTTTTTTGCCAGTAATCAACAAAGCATTTAGCATGGCTGCGGCAACGATGATTGACGTCCCATGTTGGTCATCATGGAACACAGGAATGTTCATGCGCTCACGTAGTACGCGCTCAATTTTGAAACATTCTGGTGCTTTGATGTCTTCTAGGTTGATACCACCAAAAGTAGGCTCAAGGGAGGCAACCGCTTCGATGAATTTGTCTGGATCATTTTGAGCAATTTCAATATCAAAAACGTCGATACCTGCGAACTTCTTAAATAGAACGCCTTTACCTTCCATGACTGGCTTCGATGCCAATGGACCGATATTACCCAGACCCAATACAGCAGTACCGTTAGTGATAACACCAACGAGGTTATTACGTGCCGTGTATTTAGACGCAAGTTTTGGATCTCTTTGGATCTCAAGACAAGGTACAGCAACACCTGGAGAGTAGGCGAGTGCTAAATCACGTTGGTTGGCTAGCTGCTTAGTAGGGGTTACCGAAATTTTACCTGGGCGTGGAAACTCATGGTAATGTAAGGCAGCTTGTTCAAACTGCTCTTTTTCTGTACTGAGGTTATCCGTATTCGAAGTGGTATCGTCATTCATAATAATTGCCATGGTTGGAATAAATTGGAATAAATTAAATGGTGATAAAAAACAACGTCTAACCCTCCAAAGATCATTGAATGATAATAATTGAAAGGGATAAAGACGTTAAACGACTCACGACCATCAGAATCATGGTCGACGATCAAAGATCAGGTCAAAAAAGCAAACCAGCTAAAATATTCATTCTAGCATTATTGCCAATTCACTGCCTAGTCAACAACGGTGAATTGTGCGAATAATATAATAAAATGATATTCGTTATTTATCTCGTTGATAATGCCAAAAAATGCAGTTGGATATCAACCTTAATTTCATAATATTTCAAAATATTACAGAATTGAAAAGTGTTAAAGCGGGCAACTACTAAGATGAGCAGCTAATAGGCATCTGCGGTGTATCCGGTGCAGGCGCATTAGTATCTAGATCATTAGCGATATCTTGCACGCTGTAAGGATTGTCTAATAAGCGAAACACTCGATCAACTTCTTCAAACTGACCTTGCTCTGCGGCAGTAATCGCACGCTGCGCCATGCTATTACGAAGGACATAGACAGGATTAGTTGTCTGCATACCGTTAACTACCTGCTCAAGTGACAGCTGCTCGATCTGTGCCAGATAACGTGTTGACCAGTCTTGCCATACTTGCTGCGCATCACCGCTTAATTCGGTGGTCATGGTAACCAGTAGCTTTTGCTCATAAGGATGATCTGCTGGTGCGACCAAACCGAGTAGGGCGCGGAAACTATTGGTATAGTCGAGCAAATTGTCTTCTAATAGTGTCAACCATTCAAAGGCCAAGCTGAGGTTTTCTCTTTGATGCGGTAGGCCAAGCTTGCGGCACAGACCTTGCTGATAATGCTGCATAAAGGTTGCTTCATAAGGCGCTAAACACTCAGCGAGCGTCTCACGAGTAACGCCTTCTAGGCGCATAAAGTGTGGCAGCCAAACGTTTAGGTTCCAATGCCCGATAGCAGGTTGATTCTGATAAGCGTAGCGACCCGTATGGTCTGAGTGATTATTAATCCATGCAGGATTGAAGCGCTCCATAAAGCCAAACGGCCCAAAGTCCAAAGTACTGCCTGTGATAGATAAGTTATCTGTGTTCATCACACCGTGAGCAAAGCCAATCAATTGCCAATCAGCAATCATACGGGCCGTACGTTCAACCACTGCGGTCAAGAAAGCTAAGACAGGCGTTTCGCTATCGCGGCACTCTGGATAGTAAGTGTCAATCATATAGTCAGTGAACTCACCCAGTACATCAGGGGCAAAGCTGGCAATCCATTCGACATGACCGAGACGAATATGACTATCAGCCACACGCATCAACGCTGCACCTGCTTCGATACGCTCACGGCGTACTCTCGTATCAGATACCACAAACCCCAAAGCGTTAGACGAGGGGATGCCAAGCTGCGTCAATGCATGACCGCAAAGGTATTCGCGAATAGTACTACGTAAGACTGCGCGTCCATCACCCATGCGCGAGTAGGGCGTCAAACCAGCACCTTTAAGATGCAAGTCTTGTGGCTGTCCATCAACATCGAGTACCTGCGCCATCAATAAACCGCGTCCGTCGCCCAATTGCCCAGCCCACTGTCCAAACTGGTGACCGGCATAGGCCATCGATAATGGTTTGAAATCAGCTGGCACGTATTGACCGCCCAATATCTCAACCCAATTGGTCATCAGGTCCTCGTCGTTTGCCCAACCTAACTGCTGTGCAACTTGAGTGTTGAAGTGACCGACACGAGGATTGTCTAGTGGCGTCGGTGGCTGCTCATGATAAAGGCGCGTGTCTAGGTTGACGTAAGTGTTTTGATAACGCATACAGGCCGTTTCCATTAAAATATAAAAGTGAGAATGTCACTATAGCATAGCTCTCATATGGCATCGTTGCACTCTGTCCGTCTCTTGTAATATCTAGCCAAAAAATAAAACTAGCTACTTTGGGTGAGCTGAGTTTAGTGGATTATAGTCGAACCACTATTAAAGTGTTACAGCGTTAGACTCGTTTAGCCTACTACTGTAGTACTTGCACTCTGATGTATGCTGAAAAAAACGGACAAAAATATTTGGTAAACTTGTAATCTAAACAGGAGTTTACCATGAGTAAGAAAAGAGTAGAATACAGCGACACCTTCAAAGCCGAAGCCATCGCCAAAATCAAAGAAAATAACGGCAACATCAGTCAAACGGCTAAGGAGCTAGGGATACCCATGAACACACTAGCGAACTGGCACAGGAAAGCAGAAAGCGGCGTACTTGCAGGCACACAAAACTATAACCCTGAACTCATAGCCGCCTTGGATGAAATCAAAGACCTTAAAAAACAACTAAAAATCGCTCAAGAAGAACGAGAAATTCTAAAAAAGGCAACGGCGTACTTTGCCAAGAACCAGTAGCCAAGTACGCCTTTATGCAAGAGAATCGATTAAAATACTGCATACAACGTATGGCGACCCTATTTGAAGTCAGCCTATCAGGCTACTATGACTGGCTAAAGCGAGGCATCAGCAAGCGAAAACAGCACCACAACCGCTGTGAATTACTGGTCAAATCCGCTCACATGGATACCAAAGAAAGCTACGGTCATGAACGCTTACATCAGCATTTAACTAACCAAGGACATGACATCAGCCTTTACATGGTGCGACAAATTAAGCAAGAACATAGTATTTACTGCAAGCGTCACAAGCGATTTAAAACGACTACTGACTCAAATCACAACAAGCCTGTTTATCCAAACTTGCTAGAACAGCAATTTGACGTGGTAGCACCCAATATTGCCTGGGTCAGCGATATAACGTATATCTGGACCAATGAAGGCTGGTTATATCTAGCAGCGGTCAAAGACTTGTATAGCAAAGAAATCGTGGGCTATGCCCTAAATAAACGCATGACCTCTGATTTAGTATGCCAAGCGTTAAACAATGCCATCAAGTATAAACGACCCGCTAAAGGGCTTATCGTGCATTCTGATAGGGGTAGCCAATATTGCAGTTATCAGTACCGCCAAATCATTCAAAAGCATGGCTTAGCTGGCTCTATGAGCCGAAAAGGCAATTGCTACGATAATGCCCCGATTGAGAGTTTCTGGGGTCAGCTAAAAAATGAGCTGATTTACCACAAGGTCTATGAAACTCGTCAGCAAGCCATCGCTGATGTTACAAGATATATTGAGATTTTTTACAACCGTCAACGGATACAAAAAGGGTTAGGATTTAAGTCGCCTGCTCAAGTATTCCAAGACTTTTACCGTCAGGCTGCCTGATGAAATCTACCAAGTGTTTTTCTCCGTTGTTGACAGCAGAGGTCACTCGTCTGCCTTGTACCACTTTTAGTATTGATTGACTATAGTTGGTTACTGTCTCTAGGTTGGAGGTTGCAACGATTGAGCCTATATATTTCATCATTTACTACGAGGATAAGATTATTAAAAGTAGAGGTAGTGACATAAACCATAAATTATAAATTATAAACAAAAAAATCCCCCTATCTAGGGCAGATAGAGGGAAGGAGAAACCTGACAATTACGATAGCTTATAAAAACCAGTTAGGCGGCTTTTTTGCTGATACCAATAGAGCGAAAAGCATTTTTCAAGTTATTGTTATGCTCAAGAATTTTTTGCTCAATCTTAGCATAATCATGCTTCAATTTATCATCAGCCTCGTGCAAGCGATCAGCGAACTCTGTCTTTTTAAGTTCAATTGTTTTTGCTTTTAGCGCTTGCCACTCTTCAACTGTCTGCGTAAAGGCATCATATTCAAACTTAATGCGATCTTGGAAGCTCTTCATCGCATGAGTTAAGTCAATACCGCCACCAGTCGCGGTATCGATTTTCTGCTGAGCTGCTTTAAATTGCATTTGAACTTCGGCATGCTTGATGGTCGTATCATCGACCGTGCGCAGATCAGAGGTCAACCCAAGTTTTGATAAGCCAGCAATCAACCATTTGGTTGGATCATACTGCCACCATTTTACGCCATTACGATAGTCGTACTGGAAGAAGTGATGGTAGTTGTGATAACCCTCACCCCATGTAAATATCGCTAAAATGAAGTTATCACGAGCAGTATTGGTATCGGTATAAGGACGGCTACCAAACATATGACATAATGAGTTAATGAAGAAAGTAAAGTGATGCGTCAATACCAAGCGCAGCAAACCTGCCAACACAAGCGTGCCCCAAACATCACCCAACAACCAACCAACAGCCGCGACCAAACCAACGTTGGTGGCTAGTACCCATAGGCCATAATATTTATGCTGTATCTGTAGGACTTTGTCTTTGGTCAAGTCAGGAATGTTTTTGTAGTCAAAGTTGCCGCTAGGATAGTTACGTAGCATCCAGCCGATATGGCTGAACCAGAACCCACGTTTTGCTGAGTACGGATCGTCCATTACATCATCGACATGACGATGATGAACACGGTGACCTGAAACCCAGTCAAATGCAGACCCTTGTACCGCTAGGGTAGCTCCTAGCAATAAAAAGTTTTTGACGATTGGATGCGCTTTGTAAGCACGGTGCGCCAACAGGCGATGATAACCGGCGGTGATGCTAATGCCAGTCCATACCATAAAGGCACCAAATACACCCCAGACAGGAGCGCTTACATCATGAGTAAACAAATACCATGGTGTAATGATAGCAGCAGCAATCGGCGTCGTTACCAAAAAAGTCGCTGGAATCCAGTTGATTGGCGCTTTTGTAAATTCAAACTCACGCATATCAATGCTTTGCTCTTTTGTCAGAACATCCGTTTGCTCAGAAGCGTTAGCGTAGTTGCGTTTTGCCGTAGGCTGCTCGTCAAGAGCCATTTGCGCTTTCTTTTCATCAAAACGAGTCTTGAAACGCGTGACTTGAGTGCTGGCGTTCTTTACAAAGGTATCGCCAGATTTGATAGCGAAACGTAAGCCTTTAAGCGGTAAGCCAAGTGCTTTTTTTGCAATCATATAATATCCCTAACGGTATTAATTTAAGTCCCCATAGTACCTGAAAAATCATATAAAGTGAACACTTATACACTATAAAAATATTGCTAAATAACAATAACTTGTATGAATTATAGACTGTATGAGTCAAAAATGCCGATAACTTGTCAGGCATTAAGGGGAAGTGTAAGTAACGCTATAGATATGTAGGGACTGTAAGGGTGAAAAAAGAGATTTATCTAAAAGTGAAAAAATATGGATAGACAGTTCAAGGTAATAATAAATGACGTGGAAAGTCAGTAATAATCACGTCGGTATTCCAGCTTATAAGCTGTTCAATCGTATGGACATCATTGACCGTCCAAGCGCTCACGGGTAGCCCATAACGGTGACTATGTTTGATAATGTCTTGGGTTAAAAGCGGATAATGAATACCCAATTGAACGCAGCCAAGCTGTAGGGCAGTGTATGTCGCTTTTGCCAAGGCAGCTGGCGTGCGAATCAATAATCCTCGCGGTATGCGAGATAATAGTCTGTGGCGTTGCAACCGATTATGCAGCTCCACATCAAAGCTGGTCAGCACCACTGGTAAGCTGGCAAGCGGTGTATCGATAAGCTCTTGCGCCAGTGCATTTATCAATACTGCATAATTGGTTCGATTGTGCGTTTTAATCTCAAGCTCAATCACCCTAAATCCTCTCAGTACAGGCGCTATATTGGCTAAAGTCATGATTGGCTGCCCGAATTGTAAGCGGCACTGAATCTCTGTGAGCCCGAGCTGATCAATACGCGACTGTTGACCGCACATACGCTCCAAATCATCGTCATGGAACACAATCAAGTGACCATCGGCATTCAGTTGAATATCAAATTCAACCCCTGCCAAGCCTTGTGAGGTTAGATTTTGAGAATACTTAAAACCTGAAAAGGTATTCTCTAAACTCTCTCCGCGAGCGCCACGATGACCTAATAAACGCGTGTTTTTAAAATTTACCATATCACATGACTACTGACTGATTTTACGACTCATCATATATTGTCATGACATCAACGTCTAATAGAATTTGTGGCGTGACCAATATACTTTGCGTCTGATGTTTCTCTAGTATTTGTTATGTTTTTGCAACCAAACGCAGGTTTTACCCATAATGAGGGGCGCTATTTGTATATCCATGGGCTACACTAATGACCATTTCAACCAAACACCGTATAATGATGTGGTTTTCAAATCTATCGCAGACCGTTAATGACACCATTGTTTTATAAGTCTGCCATGCAGTTTGAGTGTTAAATATTGTCCATCAGTGGCGGTAAGAACCAGTAAATTGGGAGTGAAGTAAATATGAGCGTAGCAAATATAAGTTTGAGCAAGTGGCATAAAGTGGCTGGAATCGGAATAGTATGTGGTTTGGCGCTTGCAGGCTGTGATCGCTCAGAGAAAGAAGATACTGCCGATACGGCAGAGATGACGGAACAAGAGCCAGTAGCGACCGAAAGTGCCGTCGCTCCTGCTATCAATTGTGATGACCCGATGGTACAAGACCGTCTCAAATCTGCTTTAAAAAATACACTCAACCAACAGGCACAAGCATTGGCTGCTAATTATGCCAATGATGCCGAGATTAGTCTAGAAAGCGGCGTTGTCACTGAAAAAATCAATGGCGTGGTTATCGATGTACAAAACGCTGCCATACTACAAAAAGCCAATGACAATGGTATGACAACGTGCCAAGCAAGTGTCAGCATGACATTGCCAAGTGAAGACTTGTATCAAGCCAGTCAAGTGCAAGCGGCTAACAATCAGCCAAGCCTGCAATCTCGTTTGGCGCAAGACAATATCCGTATCAATAACAATATGCTCGTTGATGACGCCTTTACTTACGTTGTCGGTACTCAAGGCGGGCAAGTGCGCACGCGTATTGCTGGACAGCCAGCGTTGATTACTGTGGTTTCAGATGTGATGGCAGGCTCTGTGTTGAAATCTGCGATGGATGAGGAGCGTGCTGAGCGACGTGCAGCAGCCCAAAGCAGTAACAATAATACTCAAGCAGCACCCGCTCGTCAGCAGCCTAGAACCATCACGCCAGTTGAGCCAATTCGTCCTACTGAACCTGCGACGCCGCCAACCATCAATAAACCGACCAGCAACCAAAACAGCTCGACAGAAAACAATCAAGCAGCGGCTACTACTGAGACCAAAAAACCAGTAACGCCAGCGACGCCAAAATCAGTGCCGAAAGATGAAACCATCGATATGGTCATCATTGAAGATGATAGCGCTACTTACTAATTTGCAATTTTATGAGTAGTTAGCAACTGGTAGTCGATAGATATTGCTAAGTAATAAAAACCCCGTAACATGAGTGCTGCGGGTTTTTTTATATTCGAAAAATCAACCTAGGTCAGAGGGTGCTAGCAATATTAGGTTTGATTCATTAGCGATTGTCAGCGAAGTTTTGCAAGACTTGACTGTCCCATAGTACTTCAGAGACTTGTTCGGGATCTGTACAAAAGCGCGCGGCGACAAACAACCAATCAGATAAACGATTGATAAAGCTGATGGCAGTGCGGCGTATGGCTGCTGGGCGCTGCTCCTGCAATAACACAGCTTGGCGCTCAGCTCGGCGACACACACTACGTGCTACATGCAACTGGCTCACCAGTACAGAGCCTGTGGGTAAAATAAAGTCTTTTAGTGGTGGCAGCGTGGTATTCATCATATCGATTTGTTGCTCTAGCCACTCGATATGGGTGGCATTGACGCCCTCATATTCTGGCATGGCAAGCTCACCGCCGATATTGAACAATAGATGCTGAATAATAACTAAGGCTTGAGAAAAATCCTTACTAATCGATTGGCCTTTGTTTCTTTGTAGTTGAGCACGCACCAGTCCGATATGTGAGTTGAGCTCGTCGATATCACCCATGACACCGAACAGATTGTCAGCTTTACTGAATCGACTGCCATCAGCCATACCCGTGCTGCCATCATCTCCAGTACGCGTGTATATTTTGCTTAATCGATTGCCCATCTTTATATCCTTAACGGTTTTTATGATTGAATGGTGGTAGTTGCCTGCTCATTGTAGTATTTTACGCCTGTTTTCGCTAAGATAATGGGTTACGTTAAAATTATAATCATATCATCGGTACGGCTTGCTTACTTGCTACGGCTGATATTTTCAATCTATTTATTTTATTTATGCTAAAAGGCTCTTTTATTATGACCACACCACTTGCAGATGCGATGTCTCAACTTGCTATTTATGACTCACTGACTGGCGGCAAGCGTCCGTTTGAACCGCTCAAAGCAGGGAAAGTGGGTATGTATGTGTGTGGTATGACCGTCTATGACTATTGTCATATCGGGCACGCTCGAATGATGATCGGGTTTGATATGGTGGTACGTTGGCTCACCCAATTGGGTTATGATGTCAATTACGTACGCAATATCACTGATATCGATGACAAAATTATTGCGCGCGCCGCTGAAAATGGCGAAGAGATTGGGGCGTTGACCCAGCGCTTTATTACAGCGATGCATGAGGATTTTGCAGCCCTTGGCTGCTTAGTACCTGATGCTGAGCCGCGCGCGACTGATCATATCGATGATATGCAAACCATGATTGAGACGCTGGTCACAGGTGACTATGCGTATGCAGGCGACAATGGCGATGTCTACTATGCTGTTGATAGTTTTGCGAATTATGGCAAATTGTCTAAGCGCAATCTTGATGAGATGCAGGCAGGTTCACGTGTCGATGTCGAAAACGATAAGCGCAACCCATTTGACTTTGTGCTTTGGAAAGCGGCGAAACCTGATGAGCCGCAATGGGCGTCACCTTGGGGGCAGGGGCGTCCGGGTTGGCATATTGAATGCTCGGCCATGTCGACCAAGTGCTTGGGCAATACCTTTGATATTCATGGCGGCGGTCACGACTTGCAGTTCCCGCATCATGAGAATGAAATTGCCCAGTCTGAGGCAGCGACGGGTTGCGAGTACGCGCGTAACTGGATGCACGTCGGGTTTATCAATGTTGACGGCGAAAAAATGTCCAAGTCGTTGGCTAATTTCTCAACCATTCGCGATGTTATAGCAAAATACTTGCCTGAAACGGTGCGTTTTTTCTTATTATCTAGCCATTATCGTAGCCAAGTTAATTTCTCTGATAGCGCATTAGATGAAGCTCATAATAGCCTAAGCAGATTATATAATGCGTTAAAACTGGCTGAACAGCAAAAAGGGCAGACAATCGTAATCGATGACAACTTGACGAGCGAAGCTTATCGTACGGCTGCTGGACAAGATTTTATTAAAGCCATGAATGATGACTTCAATAGCTCAACAGCGATTAGTGTTTTATTTGGTCTGGCACGCGACATCAATAAAGCCATCAAAGCTGAAGAAGTCGAGACAGCATGGCAGTTGGCACAGCAATTAAAAGCACTGGCACAGGTGTTGAATATCTTACAACAACCTGTGCAGCAGTTTTTGCAAGCGGTGATTGGTGATAAAGCAGAAGATGGTTTGACTGATGCGGCTATTGACGGATTGATCGTCGAGCGTGCCGATGCCAAAACCAACAAAAACTTTGCGCGTGCTGATGAAATACGCGAGCGGCTAAAAGAGGCTGGTATTGAGCTTGAAGACAGCCGCGCTGGTACAACATGGCGCCGCGCATAGATATATAGACGCTGTGCATCAGATTACATACGCATGCTAATAAATTAAGTCAGCTCACGCTGGCTTTTTTTTGCAGAGTGCATTAGGTTAAAGCATACCGAATGCACTTTTTATATCCATTCCTTTTATATCCGTTCCTTTTGTAGACCAGTGGCTTTGAAAATATGAATACTCTTAAAAATAGTAATGCTGATGATCGTGGCATAGCAATGGATATTGACGGTGGTCACCGCCGCGATGTAGAGCGTAATAATATCCGCTACAATGCACTGCAGGTAGTTTTAGGGTTTCTTATTATAGCCATCAGCGCTATCTATATACCTGCCAGTGCAGCAAATGAGGAAGGCCGCTCACAAGTCGCTAGCAAACCTGACAATTTGGCTGAGTACGCTGTCCAACAAATAAATACAATCAAAGACGAAAATATTAGCGTCTCTGGTATTACCGAAGAGATATTTGATCCCACTGAGCGTAGCGCAGTACAGCAAGCAGGGACGTTGCAAGGTGATGTGGGACTGACAGGGGAGTATAGCGAGAATTACTACTTACTCAACAAGCTCAATGTCGGGTTACCACCATTAGCTGAGCCACCAAATTTGGCGACGCCGCTTGCGACTTTGGGGTTTTTTCAATCTGCGGTGATGAAGCAGCAGTATGATTTGGCCGCTTATGCACTCAATATGAATCTGATTGATGAGAAAAACCAGCGTACCCGTTCGCTTGATTTGACCAAGCAGCTTGATTTTTTACTATCTGAAAAAGAGCTATACGTATTTGATGATATGCCCGATCGTCCTGATGGTCTGATTGAACCACCATTGGGTAACGATAGTAGTGTCATGGGTATCCCTAGACGCTCTATCCAGCTGGGTTATATCGAGTACCGAGAACGTCGTGTTCCTGTTTACTTGGAGCGGGTAAGGGTAGGTGATCAGGCGCCAGTTTGGATGTTCTCTGCGCAGACAGTGGGTAATATTGAAAATCTTTATAAACAATATCATCCATCGGAGTTTGAGCGTTATCTACCTACTTGGTTAAAATTCCAGTTTTTTGGTATTGCCTTATGGGAGTTTTCAGCGCTCATCCTGTTTTTCTTATTTACCATGGGCGTAGGTTGGATACTAAGTAAAAGCACGGAAAAACTCATCAGCCGTTATGTTGATAATGAAAAATACAACATCTCTGCTGGCAGTGCCAATGGCGTGGCAGATTTGGCCAATAAGCTAACCGTGCCTTTGACCTTTACCATCAGTTTTTCGCTCGTTTTTACCTTAGTTTCTGGTGGTTTTCCTTATCTAGATGCAGTGGCTTCATCAACCCGTCCGCTGATTTGGACGGGGTTGGTATTTAGTGCGATGTGGCTAGGCATTCGTACTATTAATTTTTTTGCCAATCGTTACCAAGACATGCAGATTGAAAACCTAGGAGAAGAGCATTTTGATAAAGTGCGCCGTCGTCGCACTTATGTGTCGATATTCCGCCGCGTTTTCATTTTTGTCATGATATTGGGTAGTATCTGGATAGGACTGAGTGAGTTTGCCAACATGGAAGGTCTTGGCAAAACCTTACTGACTTCAGCTGGTATTGCTGGCGTGGTTATTGGTATCGCCGCTCAGCCTATATTGGGTAACATCATTGCTGGGGTGCAGGTGGCAGTGACGCAGCCTGTACGGATTGGCGATAGCGTGATAATGGATGGTAATTTCAGCACTGTGGAAGACTTGCGTTACACTTATGCGGTACTCAAAACATGGGATGAGCGTCGATTAATTGTGCCGATGCGCCAGTTGATCACTGAAAGGGTAGAGAACTGGTCACATACAGAAGTGCATCAGACCTGTCCTGTGTTTTTATACATTGATTATGGTGCAGATATAAAGGCCATTCGCCAGCAGTTTATCTCAGTAACTAAAGATAATGAGCTTTGGGACAATGAAACTGAGCCCGAAATATTTGTTGTTGAAGTGACAGAAAACACCATTCAGCTGCGCGGTGCTGTTTCAGCAGTAGGTCCCATAGAAGCATGGACGCTTGCTTGCGAAGTGCGTGAGCAGATGCTTGGCTACTTGCATCAGCAGCAAAACAAGTATTTGCCGACAGAGCGTTTTACGTTAACAGAAAGTCTGTAACGTTCAAGGAGAGCTATTCGCTATAAAAAAGCGTCATTAAACATATAGTGTATGTTTATTATCGCTGAAGACGTATTTGTGTAAAATAATCTGACAAATATAGTATGTCAGAGAGGTGCTTATTTGTTATAATGTGGCGTTATTTTTATAGGATAACTGAGTGGTTAGCCATGTGTCAGCACTGTGTATGCAGTTGCAATAATTGATATGCCTAACTCTGAGCTCCTACCCATCAAAATAACCACCACTAGGGGTCTGTATGTTGCGAATTGTCGATGAAGCCTTAACCTTTGATGACGTTTTATTATTGCCAGCCTATTCTGAAGTTCTGCCAAAAACTGCCGATCTGTCTACCCGTTTGACCAAAAACATCACGCTAAACCTTCCGCTGATCTCTGCTGCTATGGATACCGTCACTGAGTCTGAAATGGCGATCACGATGGCTCAGCTTGGTGGTATGGGTATCTTGCATAAGAGCATGGACATCGAAAAGCAGGCCACACAAGTACGCCGCGTCAAAAAGTTTGAAGCGGGTACGGTTGTTGACCCAATCACCGTACATCCAGAGATGACGATTGGTGAATTGCTACGCTTGACGCAAGACAATAATATCTCAGGCGTACCTGTGGTCGAAAAGGGTACAGACAACGTAGTAGGTATCGTGACTCACAGAGATTGGCGTTTTGAGACCAACTTGTCATTGCCAGTTAGTCAGATCATGACACCAAAAGAGCAGTTGGTCACCGTACATGAAGGTGAGAGCAACGAGAATATCAAAAAATTGCTACATGAGCATCGCATCGAAAAAGTCATCGTTATCGACGACAACTTCCGCTTACGTGGTTTAATTACGGTCAATGATTTTGCCAAAGCCGAAAACAATCCAAATGCGTGTAAAGACGAGAAAGGTCGTCTGCGTGTTGGTGCAGCGGTTGGTACAGGTGCAGACACGCAAGCACGCGTCGAAGCATTAATCGCTGCTGATGTTGATGTGATCGTAGTGGATACGGCGCATGGTCACTCAAAAGGCGTAATTGAAAAAGTCTCTTGGATCAAGAAAAACTATCCGCATGTTCAAGTTATCGGTGGCAACATCGCAACAGGCGAAGCGGCACTTGCACTACGTGATGCTGGCGCTGATGCGGTAAAAGTCGGTATCGGCCCTGGATCTATCTGTACCACGCGTATCATTGCCGGTATTGGTGTACCACAAATATCAGCTATTGATAATGTTGCTAGCGCATTAAAAGACAGCATCCCATTAATCGCTGATGGCGGTATCCGCTACTCAGGTGACATGGCAAAAGCGATTGCGGCTGGTGCATCGTGCATTATGGTAGGCTCACTAATGGCTGGTACGGAAGAGGCACCAGGTGAAGTTGAGCTGTTCCAAGGCCGTTATTACAAAGCTTACCGCGGTATGGGTAGTCTGGGTGCAATGTCTGGATCAAACGGCTCATCGGATCGTTATTTCCAAGATGCCAAAGATGGCGTAGAGAAGCTCGTACCAGAAGGTATTGAAGGCCGCGTTCCTTATAAAGGACCTGTCGCTGGTATTGTCAACCAATTGGCTGGTGGCTTACGCTCATCAATGGGCTATACAGGCTCTGCGACTATCGAAGATATGCGCACCAACCCACAGTTTATCAAAGTCACATCAGCAGGCATGAAAGAGTCGCATGTTCATGATGTACAGATCACGAAAGAAGCGCCGAACTACCGTGTAAACTAATCGGTATTTTATAGCTCTGCACTGTTTGAGAACTGGCCCAGTTGCAGAGCTGTAGTGACGTTAAGATACAAACAGTCAACAATGCTTTGTTATTGTTGGCTGTTTTTTTTGTAGAATATAAAAGCATATTATTACAATAGCAGTATTGCCTGCGCATACGCTTGGCCTTTTATTTTTAGACTTGAGGAATATAAATAATGAGTTACTTTGGCACTGATGGTATCCGTGGAAAATTTGGTGAATTGCCTATTACCCCTGACTTTATTTTAAAACTGGGTTATGCGACTGGACAGGTGCTCATAGAAGCCAACGAAAATTCTACGCGCAAACCAAGTGTGGTCATCGGCAAAGATACTCGTCTCTCAGGTTATGTCATTGAAGGTGCTCTGCAAGCAGGTTTTAACGGGGCTGGCGTCGATGTTTATATGCTTGGTCCATTACCGACGCCAGCGATTGCACATTTGACTCGCAGTTTTAATGCCGATGCGGGTGTGGTTATCTCAGCGTCACATAATCCTTATTATGATAACGGTATCAAGTTCTTCTCAGGTAGTGGCAAAAAAATCAGTGATGAGATGCAGATAGCAATTAATGACAGATTAACGGCAATCATGAGTGATGCTAATGGTAACAATGCCACGATGCCTATCCTTGACCCTGCAAACCTAGGCAAAAACCGCCGAATTGACGATGCAAAAGGTCGATACATTGAATTTTGCAAAGGCAGCTTCCCATATCAGTATGATCTTAGCCATCTGACCGTCGTGGTTGATTGTGCCAATGGTGCAGGCTATAGCGTCGCACCTAGAGTCATGCGGGAGCTTGGTGCTAGTGTTATCGCTATCAATAACACTCCAGACGGCATCAATATCAATGCTGAATGTGGCTCTACTCATCCTGAAGGTCTGCAAAAAGCGGTGCTTGAGCATGAAGCAGATGTTGGTATCGCATTAGATGGTGACGGCGATCGCATTGTGATGGTTGATGAGACAGGTAAGCTGGTTGATGGTGACGGTATCTTATATGTGCTCGCGACCCAAGGACTCACCAAAGCGCAAGGCGTCGTTGGTACGCTTATGAGTAATATGGGATTAGAGTTGGCATTAAAGGCGGCTGACATTGATTTTACTCGTGCAAAAGTAGGCGACCGCTATGTCATGCAAGACTTGGAGGCCAATGGTTGGATACTGGGCGGTGAGCCATCTGGACATATTCTGTGCCTGGACAAAAGCCGTACAGGCGATGCGATCATAGCAGGGTTGCAAGTATTGGCTGTGATGCAAGCGCAAGGACGTGCACTGAGTGAGCTGGTCGAAGGGTTTGACGTACTACCACAGAAGCTGGTCAATGTACGTCTGTCTCAGATGCAAGACCCATACAAGCATGAAGAACTGGTCGCCGCTTTTGACAAAGCACAGACGACTTTAGAAGGTCGTGGTCGTCTTCTTATTCGCCAATCAGGTACAGAGCCTGTGATTCGAGTCATGGTTGAGTCTGATGATGAGATAGAGTGTGATGTGATGGCAAATGATTTGGCTGATCATATCAAGTCGGTATTAGGTTAATAGTATTCAACGCTTAATATTCAAAGCTTAATATTCAAAGCTTAGCACTCAAGATTACAATGTTGAAATGTCATAATTTTATAATAAGGAATGATCATGAGCATGGACTTTACCGACCAACGCCTTTCATATGAAAAAGGCGCGCTTGATCAACAGTCAGTACCAGCGTCACCATTTGAGCTATTTAAGGCTTGGATGGATGAGGCAATAGCGCAAAAAGTGCAAGAACCTTATGCTATGAGTTTGGCAACTTGCGGTGCAGACAATAAGCCTAGCGTCCGTATCGTGTTACTGCGTGAAATTACGGATACAGGTATTATTTTTTATACCAATTATGACAGCGCGAAAGGACAGGACGTTGCAGCAAACCCCAATGCTGAAGCGCTGTTTTTTTGGCATGAGCTGGAGCGCCAAGTTCGTATTAGTGGTCGTATTGCTAAAATTGACGCTGAAAAATCTGCTGCCTATTTTCAAAAACGTCCACATGATAGCCAAATAGGTGCTTGGGTCAGTCAACCGCAAAGTGGTGAAGTCACCAATCGTGAGGTGATGGAGCAAACGTTCGAGCAACTTCAGGCCAAATATCCAGAAAACACCACAGTGCCAACGCCAGCGTTTTGGGGTGGGTATGAAATTACGGTTGAAAAAATCGAGTTCTGGCAAGGTCGTGCCAACCGTATGCATGACCGCATCGTATATACGCAAGATGGTGATAGCCAAAGCGCTGAAAGCTGGACGACCAAGCGTCTACTACCATAGTGTTTGGCTGATTTTGAAATCCTAGCTCATTTAAAAATATAAAAAAGCCACTCTATATCCAGTCTCTCGGGTATTTAGAGTGGCTTTTTTATATCAGTTATTTGCTTTATTTGGCATTGGTATCGACATCCACAGAGACGGACATACCAGGACGCAAGCGTGCAAGCTCAGGTTGGTGCGGATCCAAGTCGATACGTACTGGGATGCGCTGCGCAATTTTTATATAGTTACCTGTCGCAGGATTGGCGGCACCTGCACTAAACTCACTGCCAGTGGCTGGTGAGATGTTGCTCACATGACCTGTGAATTTGGCACCGCCAAGCGCATCCACATGAATAGTAGCTGGTTCGCCGATTGCCATACTGGCTATTTGGGTTTCCTTAAAGTTTGCGATAATCCAAATGCCTTTTGGTACGATATACATGAGCTGGGTGCCCGCGCTAACGTACTGACCTTCTTTGACACTGATTTGGCTCAGCTGACCGGACTCAGGTGCTGTGATGATCGTATTATCGAGATTAATTTGTGCTTGCTTCACACCTGCCTCAGCACTTTTGATATTTGCGTCCAGCGAGGGTTGGGTGCCACTGGTTTTGGCGAGGTTTTGTTGCGCGGCTTGTAAATTGGCTTCAGCCTGTTGCACGCTTGCCTGTGCTTGAGCCAGCTTTGCTTTGATATGAGCCACTTCTGCTTTTGATACCGCACCGATAGCATCTAAGCCCTGATAGCGATTGACGTCTTCACGAGCGCTCTCGACATTGATTTTGGCGCTATATAAGTCTGCTTTGCGTGCTTCGATTTGTGCTTGGCTAGATTGCGTGTCTTGAACATTGGTAGAGCGACTGGTGACCGCCACTTCAGTATTGGCCTCAGCTTGTTCAAGTTGCTGTTGAAACGTTCGATCATCTATTTTTATCAGTAGATCGCCCGCTTTTACATCAGCAAAATCCTGCACCGCCACTTCGGTGACATAGCCGGAAACTTGCGGACTAATAATAGTGGTTTGACCTTTGACAAAGGCGTTATTGGTTTGTTGCACCGTAGGCGTAAATGGTGGCAGTTTCCAAGCATATAAAATTAAGGCCGCACCAATGACAATCAGCGCAATCAATAATCCCAAATTTAGATAGGATTTTTTCTTGGGAGACCAGCCAGCCGTATTTGATATCGGCTCTTTTGGCGGCATAGGCGTTTCATTATCATCGTCTTGATTTTCTATAGAGCCTTCTACAGAGTTATCCTCACGCACGCTATCAGGCGTATCAGTAGCTGCTTGTATCTCGGATGTATCCGTTTTCTTTTGCGTAGCGCTTGTAGCGGTCTCTACTGGAGCCGTAGCAGACTCTGTACGTGTGTCTGTTGCTGGAGCATCAGTTGACGTCTGAGGTATTTTATTAAGCTCATTTGGTTTTTCTTGGCTCATGACATGCTCCTAAATGTTAATAAGCAGATATCTGATGGGTCTGACTATAAATAAATATGATAAAAAATCACTAAGATAATAAGTTGAATTATTTTGTTTCGCGCATCTTGGCGATGACGGCGAGCTCTTTGGCCAGTGGATTGCGCTTGTGGTAGCGGTTATAAAGATAATTGAGCAGCAAAATAATCGTAACGGCAGTAGCAAGACAGGCCATCAGAAAAAACAGGTCGCTGTATGCTGCGACCGTTGCTTGGCGCTGAATGCCTTGCAGTACTTGGCTAACTGCACCGATATTTGCTTGGGCCGCGTCAGTGGTCTGATTCGACAACATGTTACGAGTGCCTGCCACCTGGGCGCTAAATGCAGGATCGCCCAAATTCAAAGAGCTGACCATATCTGCATAATGCATTTGTGTACGAATGGTCGTAAATGCCTGAATGGCTGCCGCACCTGCCAGTCCGCCAACTGTTTGGGAGATGCCAAAAATCACTGAAAAACTAATAATATACGCAGGGCCACTGCCAATAGCCCGCAAAAACCCTTCAAAAACCAAAGGCCCCATGAAATACACCGCGGCAAAGGCAATCAAAAACTGGCTGAGATAAAACGTATAGGGTGCTGAATTAATAGACACACCAACATCCATCCAAGACCCTAAGGCAATCAATGCCACGGCAAAAATAACAGGTCGGCGCAAATCCATCGCATTGGTACTAAAAATACTAATAATCAAAGCCAGTGCACTGGCGGCTATAATAACAGCATAAAAAGTAACCAGCTGATCGTTACCGTAGCCGAGGTTAGCGAGCAATCCTGCCGCTCCGACGTTTTGCTCAGATAGCAAAATCCGCATAACAGCGCCCGTCACCATGAAGGCAATAATATTGCGGCTACGCATCCAGCGCACTTGTAGCATCGGATTTTTGCGATGCGTCTCAATCCATAACGCGATGCTAATCCCGACGATAGCAATCATCAGTGGATAGACGAGCCAAGGTGTCGTCCACCATAAAATTCGACCTTGTACCAAAACGACAGCCAATGCAGCCAGACCACTAGCAAAAAAACCAAAGCTTACAAAATCCAATTTCTCAAATACTTTTTCTGTATTCCCTGGTGGTAGCTCTAATATATTAATCAGCCCAAAACAAATCAGCGCCAGACCAAATTGAAATAAAAATAAGTTTTCAAGCTGACCGTCGATGGCGAGGTAGGGCGAGATGACACGTGATAATGGAATACCAAACTGTACCAGACCAAATCCCAATATCAGACCACTAGTACGTTTGACGGTTGGCATACCCTGAAGACAATAAAACAAGCCCAATACGGTCATACCACTTGCCACCATACCACTAAGTCCCCTAGCGACAATCTCTAAATAATAGGGCTCAATGCTAATATTAGGTGTGTCTAACAAGTGACTGCTGATCAGCCACTGTAGACTGGTGGCGGCTAACAAAAATGACAGGGTGATTTTGCTAAAAAGCGACATGCCAAATTGCTGACGAATTTTGTACAGCAGAACGGTGATACAGGCATTGGTCATATTATAACTGACCGATATCCAACCACCTTCAGCTGGCGTTAAGCCTAGCTGACCCTGAATTTGCGTCAGGTTGGCGACAAGTAGACCATTTTGGAAGCTGGCTGTGAGACCCACAAAAATCCCAATGAGCAAATAAAATACTTTACGGCGTGCCGGATGGTCAGGATTGGCTGGAGAGCCTACCATTATTGGCTGTTCGTGGGGCTTAAACTGGTATTCGTTACTCATGGGCGTACCACAATCTATATAAGGAAATAGAGTGAAATAGGACAGATGCCAGGCGGGGAGTCAGGTCAGTGCAGTTAGCATTTATAGCGTGAAACGCCAGTCAACTCACTGATGGTATCTGAAAGATAACCCAGAAAATTCAGAAAGGATTTTATCATAAATTTTATCGTGCTTTTGTCATCGACACGTAATTGATGGATGGTGCTGAGCAATTTATTTGCTCTACAGCTTAATTTTCTTATGTAACATTGATGACTATAATTCGATGGTTATTCATGCAATCGTAAAATAAAGCACGCATAAAAAACAGCTCTATACAGAGCTGTTTGTGTGTATCGGAAAATTGGTCTGTCAATTATGATGCAATGCTAAACAGATTGATCGTACTTAGCCTCTAGCTGCATAGCGCGCTGATAGCTATCAAGACGAGCCAGCTGTTCGGCATACTGTCTGATATTTGGATACGCGTCAAGCTTTTGGCGCTTAGCAAGAATGATTAAGTCAAATGACAGCATAAAATCAGCACCACTTAGTTTATCACCCACAATGAACGACTTACCTTCAACCGAAGCATCCAGATATTCAAACAATCTGGTTTTTTCTCTATCGATATAGCCATTCAAAAACTCATTGTCATCAATGCCTGCTTTTTTGGTAAATAGTTCAAGCATTAATGGCAACATCAGCGAGCTTTCTGCAAAGTCAATCCACTGTAGATAATACCCATAGTCCGAGCTGTCTGTCGCAGGACGTAGACGCTCGGGCGCAAATCGCTCAATCAGTAACTCAGTAATGGCCCCTGATTCAGCATAAATTTGGCCGTCCATCTCGATAACTGGAGATTTACCGAGTGGATGCACCGCTTTTAAAGAATCCGGTGCCAAATGAGTTTTGGCATCACGTTGGTAACTAACAACTTCGTAGGGCACACCTAGCTCTTCTAAAAGCCAAAGCGTACGTAATGAACGTGATTGATTAAGATGATGTAAGCGAATCATAATATCGACCTTAGGCATGGCTTGATTTATCGGTTTCTGAGTCCTAACCTTTTAGCTTGGCAACAAGGCGCGTAGCCGCTTCTTCTGAAGATGCTGGGTTTTGACCAGTGATCAATAAACCATCTTCCACGACAAACGATTCCCAATCGGCCGCTTTTTCGTAGTTACCACCATTAGCTTTTAATACGTCTTCTACTAGGAACGGTACTACGTCTGTTAGACCAACGGCATCTTCTTCTGAGTTGGTAAAGCCTGTGACTGTTTTGCCTTTTACTAAGTACTCGCCATCAACTTTCACGTTTTTAAGCGCGCCAGGTGCATGACAAACAAACGCGACAGGCTTATCTTGCTTAACAAAAGACTCAATCAGATTGATAGAGTTTTTGTCTACTGCCAAATCCCATAATGGGCCGTGACCGCCAGGGTAGAAAACTGAATCAAAATCTTCCGCTTTCATATCAGCAAGTTTTTTGGTATTAGCCAAATGTTCTTGAGCGTCTTTGTCTTCTTTGAAGCGCTTAGTATCTTTGGTTTGCGCGTCTTCTGTGTCACTACTAGGATCTAGTGGTGGTTGACCGCCAGCAGGCGAGGCCAAGGTTACGTTGACGCCTGCATCAAGAAATGCATAGTAGGGAGCTGCAAATTCTTCTAGCCAAAATCCTGTCTTTTTACCAGTATCGCCTAGACGGTCGTGTGAGGTTAGTACCATTAAAATATTCATGATTATCCTTATTTATTGTTTATATGTGAGTAAAGCAAATTATTGACAGCCACATTTTTATTGATAGGGGATTCATTCAAATGAAAAGCCAGATGACCAAAACGTTATCAGTATAATAAGTGGTGACCGCTAATATTATTCCTGCTTCAGACGTAACTTTCAGTAGTGATTTTAGCAAGTTGTGTTGTTAAGTTGTTGTTAACAATAGTTATTACCTATCGTCAATTATTTAACAGTCAATTATTTAACATAAGTTACTGAACGTCAGAGACCTTAACCACTGTTTTACCAAAGTTATCACCGTTTAACATACCGACAAAGGCTTCTGGTGCATTGTCTAAACCATCAGCGATGTATTCTTTGGTTTTGACGTCGCCTGACTCTACCCATTTGCTCATGGTTTCTAAGAACTCTGGGAAGTGGTCGCCATACTCTTCAAAGATAATGAAGCCTCTGACCGTGAGACGCTGACGGAGAATGAGTCCCATCAATTGACCTAGGCGGTCTTTGCCATCAGGTAGATCGGTTGCATTGTATTGTGAGACCAGACCGCATACGGGAATACGAGCATGATCATTTAATAATGGCATGACCGCATCAAACACGTGCCCACCGACGTTTTCATAATAGATATCGATACCATCTGGGCAGGCCGCTTTTAATTGCTCAGCAAAGTCATCGGCTCTGTGGTCGATACAGACGTCAAAGCCAAGCTCGTTGACCGCGAAATCGCATTTCTCTTTCCCGCCTGCTACACCAACAGTGCGAAGACCATATTGATTACCCACTTGACCGACCGTAGCACCGACAGGTCCAGTGGCTGCAGCGACAACTAACGTTTCGCCTTTTTGTGGTTTGCCGATATCAGTCAGACCCATGTAACCAGTGAAGCCGGGCATACCTAACACACCTAAACCATAAGAAGGGTTTGCCATGTTTTCGTCCAGTTTCAGGACGCCTTCGCCATCACTGACACTGTAGTCCTGCCAGCCGGAATTTGATATGACCAAATCACCGACAGCAAATTTATCGATATTAGACTCAACCACTTGCGCGACTGTGCCACCCATGATGACGTCACCGACTGCTAATGGGTCAGCGTAGCTTTTTGCATCGCTCATACGTCCACGCATATATGGGTCTAATGACAGATATACTGTGCGTAATAACATCTCGTTATCGTTTGGCGTTGGGATGTCGCTGGTTGTCAGATCAAAGTTGTCAGCGGTTGGCTCGCCGTTCGGGCGACTGGCAAGTTTGATTTGACGGTTGGTTTGTTGATGCTGCTCTTTATCGAAGCTCATAGTAGGACTCCTTTATATTTATTCATTGTCATTATTATAGAGGTATTAGATGTAGTAACTACTCAGTATTGAATTGAATATAGTCGAACCACTATTAAAGTGTTACAGCGTTAGACTCGTTTAGCCTACTACTGTAGTACTTGCACTCGTCTGCCTTGTACCACTTTTAATATTGATTGACTACAACTACTATAAATAGCATAACGTTATGTAGTTATTGTTACTGTCGCGATTTTTCTTATAATTCTTCTGACAGTTCTTGCTATATCGCTTATTAAGACGCTTTGCTAGTTACAGCACGCTGTAAGATACGACGTGAGACGTCCAAATCGTTTTTGCCGTGCTCACCAAGTTCGACCATGTTATGTGCATCGAGTTGCTTGATAATTGGATCAATCGCTGACTCAGTCAAATCGACGTCTTCTAGGCTCACTGGCAAGCCAAGTTCGCGGAAGAAGTTTTCAGTATAGACAATGGCCGTTTCGATGATGGCATCGTCGTCTTGGTCAGTATCAGTGATGTTCCATACGTTACGAGCATACTGGAGTAGTTTTTCTTTTTTGCTTTCTTTTAGCTCACGCATGACTGATGGCAAGACGATGGTCAAGGTACGTGCATGATCGATAGCGTGCAAAGACGTAAGCTCATGACCGACCATATGGGTTGTCCAGTCTTGTGGCACACCAGTACCGATCAGGCCGTTCAATGCCATCGTCGCTGTCCACATAATGTTCTTACGTGTTTCTAGGTTCTCTGGATCTTGCTTAACCACTAGGCCTTCATCGATAAGGATTTTGAGCAAGCTTTCAGCAAAAGCGTCTTGAACCTTGGCATTGACTGGATAAGTCAGATACTGTTCCATCACATGGACAAAGGCATCAGCAACGCCGTTCATAACCTGACGTTCAGGTAATGTAAGGGTTTTTACTGGATCTAGGATTGAGAATTTAGGGAAGGCCAGTGGGTTACCAAATGGTAGTTTTGCTTGACGTTCGCTATAGTTAATCACGCCGCCTGAGTTCATCTCAGAACCCGTTGCTGGGATGGTCAATACCGCACCTAGGTCAATAGCAGAATCGATGTTCTTGCAATAGCCCGTTAGCGCGTCCCAAGCTTGATCACGTGAGACCGTACCATCTTCTTCAGTTAATGAAGATACGAGTGCCACAAATTTACTGCCATCAATCACAGAACCACCGCCGACTGCTAATAAGAAGTCGATGTTTTGCTCATTCACCATATCGGCTGCTTTTAATAGTGTGGTGAATTCTGGGTTAGCTTCGATACCACCAAATTCAAATACAGTACGGTTACCGCTTGCCGCTAATGCAGTTTTTACTTCATCTAAAGTACCAGTACGCTGTGCTGAACCACCACCATAAGTAATAAGTACGCGAGCATCGGTAGGGACTAGGTCTGATAGTTGTTCGATTTGACCTTCACCAAAAACGATGCGGACTGGATTGTAATATTGAAAGTTATTCATAAAATTCCTAATGTTGATAAAAATGGTTCCGTCAAATATGTTGACGTTAAACAATGAGTGGTAAGCAATGCTTATTTTATATTTGCTCTAAATGCTTGATGCGCATTGTACACCAATTAGACCAGTCGTCTAGTTATTGTTTATAAATGATTACAAAACTCTCATACAACGTTTTTATCAAGCATTGGGTTTTAAATAACAATATGATGTGTGGACGCAAACATAAGCCCCCAATTTAGGGGGCTCTAATACCGAAAACGTTACTGTTTATTATCTTATTATCAACGTCCCATCTGAGTCGTCGTCATTTGCCAAATTTCCGCTAGGGGCGTATTCGTTTGGCTGATCTTAGCCATTAGGCTGGCACCAAGCCACGCGAAATACCAACGTTTGGCCATACTCTCAGCTGATATATTATCGTGACGAGGTACAGACCCATCTATCCAGCCTGCCTTGATCTGCTCGGCGAGCCACATGGTCGTTTGTTGATAGCCGGTATCAAGTGCTTTACGCATGGTTTCTGATATATCAGCCACTTCTGCGCTTAGCTTCACTACCAAGCATTTGTCGTGATCACAGCCGTTCTGCTGGGTGTCGTACCAGTTTTGGAAGTAATCATATAGCTTTTGCTGGGCGCTCAAATTTTGTGCATCGATGATATCAAGACGAGCTTTATATAAGCTGAAGTAATGATTGATGATGGCCTCACCAAAGGCTTCTTTTGAGGCAAAATAATGATAAAAAGAGCCTTTAGGCACGCCAGCTGTATCTAAGATTTGTTTGAGGCCGACAGCGGTAAAGCCTTTTTTGGCTATTAATTGGTAACCAGTGGCAAGCAAATGAGCTTTGGTATCGGGTGTGGTGCTAGTGTCTGTGATATTAGACATAAATAGAATTTTCTCCCTTGATAATCGTAGTAATAGGGTCGTCAGGTTTCATTTGAGCGTCATGTCGATGGCATATTCTAATGCTATATATTTATATGTGTTACGTTTTATCGACAATATTGGCTGAAAAAACAGTCCTGTTTTACTAATATCTATGGTAGCATTAGACCAGTCGTCTATCAAGGTAGGTTTTGTTCTTATCAGTTATCATAAATTTTCGATTTTAATTTATGTCAATTTGTGATTTAACCATAACTGTGAGTATCTTACCTATAAGACAGCTTCAACTATTTTATTCAAAGTACTGAAAATAAATTTTTATATAACAAAGCAAAAATAAGGATAATTATGTCAAGCAATGATAATAACAGTAATGCCTATAGCGATTTTCATTTGCAATTCATTGGCGGTGAATGGCAAAAAGGTAAAGATGATAGCATTAATACTGATACTAATCCCTACAATGGCGATACGATTGTAGAAATTCAGCAAGCGACTAAAGACCAGCTTGATGAAGCATACGATGCTGCCGACCAAGCGCAAGCCAAATGGGCAAAAACGACGCCAGCTGAGCGTGCAGCTGTTATGTATAAGGTAGTCAGTATCCTAGATCAGCGCCAAGATGAAATCGTCGATTGGCTGATTAAAGAATCAGGTAGTACGCGCATCAAGGCTATGGTCGAATTCAGTTCAGCCCGTGCCATCACGCTTGAAGCAGCGTCTTTTCCTAACCGCGTACACGGTGAGATTCGTCCCTCTAACACTCCTGGCAAAGAAAACTTTATTTATCGCGAGCCCATCGGAGTGGTAGCAGTCATTAGCCCATGGAACTTTCCGCTGCATTTAACCCAGCGTTCTATCGCACCAGCCCTAGCACTCGGTAACGCAGTGGTGCTCAAGCCTGCGAGCGACACACCCATCACTGGCGGTTTGTTACTGGCAAAAGTATTTGAAGAAGCGGGTCTGCCAAAAGGTTTATTAAACGTCGTGGTCGGCTCCGGTAGTGAGATAGGCGATGCCATCGTCGAGCACAAAGCGCCAAGCTTAGTATCATTTACAGGCTCAACCTCAGTAGGCCAGCACATCGGTGAGCTAGCAAATGGCGGTGAGTATATCAAACAAGTCGCGCTTGAGCTGGGTGGTAACAGTCCATTTGTGGTACTCAAGGATGCTGACATTGAGCAAGCAGTCAAAGCCGCTGCTTTTGGTAAATTCTTGCATCAAGGCCAAATCTGTATCGCGATCAATAGGGTTATCGTGGAAGACGAGATATATGATGACTTTGTAGAGCGTTTCTTGGCCCATGTCAAAACATTGAATGTCGGTGATCCTAATAAGCAAGATACGGCTGTTGGCCCTATCATCAACGAAAAACAACTCAAATCGCTCAAAGAGAAAATCGCTAAAGCGCAGGAGGAAGGCGCGAAAATGATACTCAGTGGTGAGATTGAAGGCCAAGTCGTACCGCCGCATATCTTTACTGAAGTCACTCGCGAGATGGATCTATCCTGTAATGAAGTGTTTGGACCCTTGGTTGGTATCATTCGTGCTAAAGACGAAGATGATGCATTATCAATCGCCAATGACTCTATGTATGGCCTATCTAGTGCGGTATTCACTGCTGATATGCAAAAAGGCCTGCGTTTCGCTCGTGGTATCAGAGCTGGTATGACCCATATCAATGACATCTCAGTGAACGACGAAAGTAACACGCCATTTGGTGGTGAGAAAAACTCAGGTATCGGTCGCTTTAATGGTGAATGGGTACTAGAAGAGTTCACCAGAACACATTGGATTTCAATGCAAAACGAGCCACGTCAGTATCCGTTCTAATAGCATTGCACTACGATAAATAATAAAAAAAGACCGCTTCGATAGCGGTCTTTTTTTGTGATGTTCGATGGTTGTGCTTGAACCTACTTATATGACAATTAGCCTATAGTCTAGTCATCTATCTAGCATGAAAACCCAATAACCCTTCAATCTCTTCGATAGTCATACGTCTGACCAGCGCTTGCTCTTCAACTGACAAGCGATTGGTATGCTCTTTTATCATGGTATGGATGCTCCGAGATATCTCAGAGGTGGTGGCATAATACATTTGTGGCTGCTCTTTTGTCAGTCTCATCAAAAAACGATTGATAAGTTTACGTTTTTCATCCGATTTGTTCTCTTCAGCGATATTTTTTTCAGTCATGGTATTCTCCTAGAGGTAGGCCATTTAAGCAGTCCGGAGCATGAGAGTCAATGGCGATAAGTAGATTTTAGCTTGGATAATTACTACCTTGCTAGTAGGTTATTAATGCCATGAGTCAATACCAAACTTGTCGTAAGCAAGATATGCTATTTTATAATAAAGCCCAATAAAAAAAGAGTATTGAGATTAGGGCGTGTTGAACATTCGCAAATAGGCACTGCTGATCGCTAAAATTGTTCCAGATAAGGCACAAAGCGACGATAATGCAGATGCCTTAGCGAGATTTGTAACGCAGTATGGGGCAATTTTAGCATCAGCCCCAACGATAAAAGCAGGGGACAGGACTCTTTTTTGCCGCTTCATCGTTAAAAATAAGCGCTTAGAATGACTAAACTTATTATTTTTAACATCGAATCGCCTAAAAAATAGTCGCTGTCAGTGCCATGGTCGAATGTTCGACACGCTCTAATTAAAAGCTATCGAACAATAAGAGGTTTATGCCATGTTCCATCAGCTATCTGGTAAAAATGTATTGATTCTCTTTCATAATGACCTGCGAGTGATGGACAATGCCACGTTATCGAAAGCCGCCAAGCTCTCGCGTGATGGGCGATTATTACTGGTTTATGCCTCATCCTTGATGGATATATTGGACAATCAAAACTCTCAGGCTGCTTATCATTATGACACGATGGGCGTCGCCCGCCAGCAATTTTTGCAAGAGAGTTTGGCGGACTTAAATACATCATTAGAGCTGCTTGGCAATAAGTTGCTACATCTACACAAAACCCCAACGTCACCGAATACCTTCATGCAGTTGAATGAACTCATTGAGGCGCAGCAGGTGACAGATATCTGTGTGAGTCAAACGGCCGATTATTATCAGAACCAAATATATGTACGACTACAGAATAAACATCCGCAGATACGTTGGCATATTGAGACAACGGCTACTTTGTTTGATGAGTTACCGCTAGATGATTTGCCCAAAAGCTTTACGCAGTTCCGCAAAAAAATTGAAGCAGATTATGATTTATTGCATGCAGCACAAGACATCGCTATTTGCGCGACGCCAGAGCGATTGGCCCCAATACCTGAGAGTCTGGTGGATAGGTGCGAGTACGAGTACTTCTTTAAAGCAGGCGAAGATAATGCGCAGGCAATCTCCCAACAAAAACAGCAATCTTCTAATTTCAAAGGTGGTGAGTCGAACGGGCTAAATCATTTAAAGAGTTATTTTAATTCCGACGCGCCAAGTACTTATAAAATCACACGAAACGCGCTTGATGAATGGACGCATTCCACAAAATTTTCTGCTTGGCTGGCGAATGGTTCGTTGTCTGTCAACACCATATTGAATCGACTGCGCCGTTATGAGCGTGATGTAATCGCAAATGACTCCACTTATTGGATATGGTTTGAGCTGCTTCGGCGTGAATATTTTTATTGGTACGCTGTCACCCATCAGCAAAAATTATTCTGGTTTAAAGGTATTGGTCAGCACACGCCATCAACCCAACTGGACCAGAAAAAATTAGAACAATGGAGAAATGGTGATACAGCATATCCTATTGTCAACGCCTGTATGCATCAACTGAAGGCAACAGGATATATGTCAAACCGTGGACGACAGTTAGTCGCCAGTTGCTTTATCCATGAGCTAGGTCTTGATTGGCGTTATGGTGCCACTTATTTTGAGCAGCATCTTATCGATTATGATGTCGCCAGTAACTGGGGGAATTGGCAATATCTGGCGGGCGTGGGGGCGGATCCAAGAGGATGTCGGCAGTTCAATCTTGATAAACAAACCCAGCAATATGATCCAAACGGTAAGTTTATCCATCAGTGGCAAGGGGTATTAAAACAAGACAGCTAATCATAAGCGACCACTATCTTGGTTGTCTCTTTAGTCGTGGCAGCGCTTCAATGACACATCATGCTCTTTTGCATTAAACATAGCGATACTAGAGTATACAGATAGCGACCGCCAGACTACTCTCATGCGACTTAATAAGCATGCGGTAAAAAGGGGCTATCTCTTAGCCCCTTTTTTATCATTACGCGATATCAATATAAGAAGAGATTAGGCTTTGATAAGTTTGGGTCGAGCTTTATCAATGGCTTTTATCAGTGCCTTCTCAAACTCACCGTCTTTGAACCTAACAAGATAAGAGTGTGCGGCACAAAAATTGCGAACGTCGCGCCACTCATGTGCTAGGTTGGTTGCCCAGTCGCAATATTGTGCGCCTGCATTTGGCTCGTCTTTGAGTGCTTTTTTGGTGGTAGGGTGCAATATCAGCTCAGGCAATACCGCTTCTAGTAGCTTGATGGGCGGACTCATAAACGTATCATCGACATGCAAGCTTTGGCTGGCAGGATGATAGGCCAACAAGGAGCCTGCATGAATCATCTCATTAGGCGATATATAGTAAATGCCCTCTGACATTGAAAATTTAAGCTCAGGGTAGCGCTCAGCGACTGCATCACTCTCTACCAAATCGTCAGCCCAGCGCACTTCTGGTATCTTTTTATGATGGCGACTACTGCCGTAAAACGTGGCTTGAGGGAAGTCTTTTGCCATTTGCGCACAATATACAGTATGGAATGGATGAACGTTTAGCACCGCTTCGACATCTTGACCATTATTGGTGAGCGCCATGACTTCGTCTCGAACGTCACCTGTTAAGGCGTAGCTGTCCAAAAAGACAAAGCGTCCTGAGGATAGCTTGACCAGTGAGCACTGGGTACCAATGTTTATCACACCGCCGATACGGAATGACCCGCGTATGTTCCAAAATCCTGCCCCTAAATCATGAATTTCATCTGACATTTATCGTTTTCCTTATGTAATATATTGAATCAACAAGTGATTGTTTTTCTTGTCGAAATTTTTATGTTTTACATTTTTTTTAGAGTCGTTATTTTGCCTCAAGCTCGCTACGCGCGTTATTAATAGCAGATAATAACGCTGCTTCAAATTGGCCTTCTTCAAATACGACTAATCCTGAATGTGCACCGCAAAAATGATGTACGCTGCGCCATTCGTGTGCAAGATCTATCGCCCAATCACAATAGGCTTTGCCAGCGTCGGGCTCATCTTTTAGTGCTTGTTTGGTGGTGGGGTGTAAACCTAGGTTTGGCTGTACGGCATCAAACAGCTTAGAAGGTGGTATCTCAAACGTATCATCGACATATATACTTTGGCTAGCAGGATGATAGACCAATAATGAGCTTGCATGGACTGACTCATCAGGGGCGATGTAGTAGATGCCCTGAGGTAGGGAGAACTTCAGCTCAGGATAACGCTCAGCGACCGCATCACTTTCGACCAAATCCTCTGCCCAATTGACTTCTGGTACTTGTTTTGGGTGTCGACTACTACCGTAAAACGTGGCTTGCGGAAAGTCTTTGGCCATTTGCGCACAATGTATCGTATGAAATGGATGAACATTTAAGACGGCTTCGACATCTTGACCATCATTGGTCAATGCCATCACTTGCTGACGAACCTCGTCTTTTAAAGTATAGCTGTCCAAAAAAATAAATCGGCCTGATGATAGCTTTATAAGCGCACATTGGACGCCGATATCCATAATGCCGTTTTTTATAAATGACCCTCGAATACTCCAAAATCCTGCACCTAAATCGTAAATCTCATCATTCATTGACATGACTCCTTAATCATTTAGTTGTTCAATTATTTTGCTTATTGATAGGTAGCACCCTATGATTATTGATTTTTGAGCGCGTAAAGTCTGTAATAGAAAAGATATAAGCAATGTAGATGTGTAAAAATAAAAAGTTGTTAGGTAAATGTCATCATTGAGGGTATAGATCCAATTCTTTATTCTAAATGGAGAGTCTAACCAAGCGCCAATAACACATTTAAACCTGAGTATATCGGTTGGTGTGCTAACATGCTTTTCTGGTCATTATGATAAATAGATATCCTGTATGGCTGTGCACCTCCTTCATAGTTTCACATTATATTCTTTCATTATCCAAGCCAATGACGCCTCCTTGTCATAGCATAATCAATTATAGTAAGCGCCCTTGTGAATAATTCTAAAGATAAAAATCAAAATTTTGCACCAAAGACAGTAGCCTCATCCAGTCACTCTACGTCGTGGATATTAAAGCTCACGATTGGCCTGATTGGTATGTTTGCTTTTTTACAGGTGTACTCTATCCAAGCCGTGCTGCCAGTCATGATGGTGGACTTTTCTGCGACGGAAGTGCAAGCGGGCATGATCGTTGGCGCTACTGTATTGGCCATTGCCATCATGTCACCATTTTTGGGTATGCTCTCAGATGCCGTCGGGCGCAAATCCTTTATCGTCGGTGCTTTGTTATTTTTGGCCATACCAACAGCGCTGATTGCCCAAAGCTCGAGTATTGAATGGGTCGGTATTTGGCGTTTTATGCAAGGACTGTCTGTACCCGGTATTACGGTGGTGACTATTGCTTATATCGGTGAGGAGTTTGAGGGCCGAGCAATGACTGATCTGATGTCCTTTTATGTGTCAGGAAGCGTGCTTGGCGGCTTTATGGGCCGGTTTTTGATGGGGCATTTGCATGAGCTGATTGGCTGGCGTGACGGTTACTATGTGATGACAGCGATGACGCTGCTGGGAGCGATATGGGTTGGCAATATGCTACCATCGTCTCGTCACTTTGAGGCCAATCCTAATTTTCGCTCAGCGATACAGACGTTAGGTGAGCATGTCACCAATCGTTATGTGGTGACCGCTTGTCTGCTTGGCGCTTGTGTGCTGTTCTCCCTTGTAGGCTGCTTCACTTTTATCAACTTACATTTGGCGGATAAGCCTTATGAGCTTGGTACAGGTGCGCTCGCCAATATTTTTGCCGTGTATTTGCTTGGTGTGATTATTACGCCACTATCAACGACCTTGCTGCGCCGGTTTGGCTCAGCACGTACGGTTCGGGTAGCCATTATTATCTCCATGATTGGAGTTCTGTTGACCTTGGTGACCCCACTATGGGGGGTAATCATAGGACTTGCTGTTATGTCATCTGGTGTGTTTATTACGCAGTCAGCGACCATCAGCTATATTGCTGTTAATGTCAAAAAAGGTCGATCATTGGCATCAGGCTTATATTACATGGGCTATTACACAGGCGGTACACTTGGAGCGTGGCTGGGTGGTATAGCCTATGCGCGAGGGCAGTGGTCTCTTACCGTATGGTTGTTATTGTTTGTGCAGGTACTGGCGTTATTGATAGCCAGTTTTGGGATGATTAAAACGACAAGACGCGCCACTTAACGGTATATCAGGTATTATCTATGTTTGGTTACCCGTCTTATGATACGTAATGTAAGGTCGCTTTACATGGTGATGGTTTTTTCTTACTATCAAAGAGGTATTCAATCTTATTGCGGTCAGTGAAGCTTGTTGCTTTTACTGCGCCAAAACCGATTGGTATTCAGCAGGACGCTATCAACAGTAATAATGACTCTATATTATAAAAATAGTGTGGTTATAGCGGTTCATTCTGTATTAGTATGTCTTATTGCTACTTATTTATTACTATCTATAACTTATAAGCGCGACAAACAAGGAAGTTAGGTCTATGTCAAATATGTACCATGGTGCCCCCTCTGCCTATGATTATCCACTACTGGTTAAGCAACTCTTAAACCGTGCAAAAACAGTGTCACAAGACCAAGAGATTGTCTATGCGGACAAAAAGCGACTCACTTACAAGGACTTGTTTGAGCGTATCAATCGCTTGGCAAACGTACTTGCTGACCTGAACCTTGATGCAGGCGACATCGTTGCCGTTATGGACTGGGACAGCAATCGCTATCTTGAGTCTTATTTTGCGGTACCGATGTCAGAGTACATTCTACAAACTGTCAATATCCGTCTATCACCAGAAAAAGTCCTCTACACCATCAACCATGCCAAGCCTAAAGTGCTGATGCTAAACTCTGAGTTTGCGCCATTGGTCAAAGACTATCAATTTGAAAATTCTAGTATCGAGCACATTATTTGGCTAGACGACAATGGTGTGACCGCTGAAGGGGTTTTTGGCAGTAATCAAAGCCGCGTGACAGGCGAGTATGAAGCATTGCTAGAAGCTGCTGATAGTCGTTTTGACTTTCCAGACTTTGATGAAAATACCATCGCGACGACCTTTTATACCTCAGGTACGACAGGGAATCCCAAAGGCGTTTTCTTTAGTCACCGTCAGTTGGTACTGCACAGTCTAGCGGAAGCGGCAACCTTAGGTATGTTGCCGAACAAGCAAGGTGTCAGCTACGGCGATGTCTATATGCCGATGACGCCGATGTTCCACGTACACGCATGGGGTTTCCCATTTACAGCAACGATGGTGGGTCTAAAGCAAGTCTATCCAGGACGTTATGCACCTGATAGCTTGCTGGATTTGATCCTCAATGAAAAGGTGAGTATCACACATTGTGTGCCAACGATTTTGCAGATGGTGCTCAAAGAGGCGCAAGATCGCGATGCCAGCTTTAATGGGCTAAAAATGATCATTGGTGGTTCAAGATTGACCGAAGGGCTAGCAAAAACAGCAATGGCTCAAGGCATCGAAGTTTACACCGGCTACGGTATGTCAGAGACAGCACCGCTTATCAGTCTGACTGAATTTAGTCTCAATGAGCCTGAAATGACGGAAGATGAAGACATCGCCCGTCGCTGTATGACAGGTAAGCCAGTGCTTATGGTCGATGCACAAGTATGGGGTGAGGGCAACAAACCAGTAGGTAAGGGTCAAGAGAATACGGGTGAGCTGGTGCTACGGGCACCTTGGTTGACCCAAAGCTATTTCAAAAATGACGACGCTGGTAAGGAGCTGTGGGAGAGTGGCTATATGCACACTCAAGACATCGCTTACATACGTCCTGATGGTTATATTAAAATCACTGATCGCCTAAAAGATGTGATCAAATCAGGGGGCGAGTGGATCTCATCGCTTGAGATTGAGACGATTTTATCACTGCATCCATCCGTAGCGGATGTCTCAGTGATTGGCGTTCGGGATAAGCAATGGGGCGAGCGTCCGTTGGCTTTGGTGGTACTAAAACCAAATGCTCAAGAAACCAGTGCTGACGATATTAAAGCCATTGCAGAAAAAGCGGTAGAGCGCGGTATCATTCCTAAATATGGCGTGCCAAGTCAATTTAAATTCGTTGATGAACTGCCAAAAACCTCTGTTGGCAAGCATGACAAAAAAGTCATGCGTGAGATGTATGCCAATCAAACTCAAGTATAATATTATCTATCGATTGAATGTCAAAACGCTTGTGCTCATCAAAATGTAATGCGTGTTGCACGCTTAACAGTTGACCTTTGTGATGGGCTCTGCTACATTTTAAACCGATACATACCGTATCGGTTTTTTAATTCTGGCAAGGATGACCAGTATTTATCAGGACATTTTTTACCGCAGTCACAACAGTGTAGCGTTGATAAAGCCAATCGCGTACAAAGATCATATCACGCGATACAAGTGCAATAACAACTTACCAATGCGCCGATTATAAAAAATTCTTATCCCATTTCTCGTTTATGCTAAGGACAGCTACTATGAGCGACCACGCCCAACACCCAGTCTCTACTCTAGCGGCAGACGTGCCCACGTTCGCGGATATTTATCATGATTCCATTATGGCTCGAGAGAATTTTTGGGCTGAGCAAGCAAAGCGTATCTACTGGCATAAAGAGCCTGAGCAGATTCTCGATGACAGCAATCTGCCTTTTGCGAAATGGTTTGTTGGCGGTGAAACCAATCTTTGCTATAACTGTGTCGATCGTCACCTGCCAGACCGTGCAGAGCAAGATGCCTTTGTGTGGGTGTCATCAGAGATCAATCAAGAGTTAATAGAAACCTTTCCAGCGGTCGTTGATTCGTTTAAAGATCTGGGCAATAACGTTGAGTTTTATACAGATTATGCCAAGCGCCGCCTGACTTATAATGATTTATACAAAGAAGTGAATTACTTCGCAGACGTGCTACAGCGTCATGGTATTGGCAAAGGCGACCGTGTCATTATCTATATGCCAATGATTCTAGAAGCAGCATATGCCATGCTGGCTTGTGCTCGCATTGGTGCTATACACTCAGTCGTATTTGGCGGATTTGCCGCGCATAACTTGGCGATCCGCATGGATGATGCTGAGGCAAAAATGGTCATTACAGTGGATGCAAGTCTGCGTGATGGTAAGGTTATTAACTATAAAAATCTCGTCAATCAAGGCGTTGAACAAGCAGCAACCAAGCCTGAGCATGTATTAGTTGTCAATCGTGGTATTTTACCGTTTGAGCCGAGAGGTGTTGACGTCGATTATGCGACTGAGCGACGTCACAGCTGCGAGGCCCATGCAGTTGTGGCACCAGTTTGGCTTGAATCCAACACACCGTCCTATCTGCTTTATACCTCTGGTACGACTGGCACACCAAAAGGGGTGCAACGTGATACTGGTGGTTATGCAGTCGCGCTGACGACATCGATGGATTATGTCTATGATGGTAAGGCAGGCGAGACATTCTGGGCGATATCAGATATTGGGTGGGCGGTTGGGCATTCGTATACGATTTATGCGCCACTGCTAGCGGGTATGACCAGTGTTATGTACGAAGGCTTACCACACTTACCGAACCCAGGTATCTGGTGGCGTATCGTTGAAGCTAATAAAGTTAATATTCTATTTACGGCGCCTACAGGCGTACGTATGCTCAAAAAGCAAGATGAAAGCTGGATGACGCGCTACGATGTGTCTAGTGTCAAGTCGTTCTTTTTGGCAGGTGAGCCGCTTGATGAGTCAACGGCTAATTGGTTATCTCAGCATTTAGGCGTACCGATTCTAGATCACTATTGGCAGACAGAGTCTGGCTGGCCGATCTTGAGCCATACACCAAAATTCAATCATAAACCGCACAAACAAGGATCGCCCGGCTATCCTATGTATGGCTATGAAGCGAAAGTCCTCAATGAGGAAACAGGTGAACCTTGCAGGGCGGGTGAAAAAGGGTTGCTTGCGATTAAAGCGCCACTACCACCTGGCTGTCTCACCACGGTATGGCGTAACGATGAGCGCTTTGTCAGCAGCTACTTTGGTCTGTTTGATGGCCAGCAGTATTCTACCTCAGACTATGCAGTGACAGATGAAGACGGTTACTTTTACATCTTGGGGCGTACCGATGACGTGATAAACGTCGCAGGCCATCGAATAGGCACGCAAGAGATAGAAGAAGCAATCAGTACCCATCCAAAGATGGCAGAATGCGCTGTGGTAGGCATCCAAGATGAGCTAAAAGGCGAGCTACCAATTGCGTTCTGTGTCCTAAAAGATCAATCGCAAGTCGAAACCACCGAAAACCGCTTCCGCATTGAGCAGCAAGTCATAGGTGCTGTGGTCAAATCCTTAGGCGGTATTGCAAGGCCGGCGGCCATTTATTTCCCGCAGGCATTGCCAAAGACGCGCTCTGGCAAAATCCTACGCCGATCTATTCGGGCGTTAGCAGAGGACAGGCCTACCGGCGACATGTCGACGCTTGATAATCCAGCCGCTATTGATGCGATTAAGCAATCGATGAAGGATTATTAGTTGGTATAGGCTAGCAAATATGTTGGTTCCGCCTAAAAACTAGGTTGATCTTATTAGAAGCTCATGAGCAATCATGGGCTTTTTGTTTCTACTATTTGGATAAATCGCCTTTAACAAAACAAACTTAGCGAAAATTTTGATAAAGCGCTTGACCGTAAAATTGATTTATTGTTATAGTCAATAACGATACAAAATAAATCATTTTAAAATTTTATTTTCTATAAATATTTTGCAAATAACTATTTATAGCGCTTAACTTTTAATGAATACTCAGATACCGTCACACGGTAGTCTCGCAAAAAAGATAAGGATATCTTATGCACCACGTTCAGCAGCTCATCAATGGTCAGTTCGTACAATCAAATACCGACGAATGGATTGATATCACCGATCCAGCAACTCAAGAAGTCATCGCAAAAGTCCCTCAAACCACCAATGATGAGATTAATCAAGCGGTTGCCGCCGCACAGACAGCGTTTGAAACCTGGCGCAAAACGCCAATCACCACACGTGCGCGTATCTTTTTGACCTATCAAGCACTTATTCGCGAGCATATGGATGAGTTGGCAGAAATCTTGACCGCAGAGCAAGGCAAAACGATTGCTGATGCGCGCGGTGATGTGTTCCGCGGCCTAGAAGTGGTAGAGCATGCCGCTGGTATCGCCAATTTGCAAATCGGCGACTTTGTAGAAAACGTCGCATCAGGCGTTGATACTTATAGTATTTGGCAACCACTCGGTGTTTGTGCTGGCATTACGCCGTTTAACTTCCCCGCGATGATTCCGCTATGGATGTTCCCAATGGCGATTGCTACAGGTAATACATTCATCCTAAAACCGTCTGAACAAGATCCGATGGTGACTATGCGCTTAGTTGAGCTAGCGATTGAAGCGGGAGTACCAGAAGGTGTGCTGAACGTAGTGCACGGTGGCAAAGCTACCGTTGATGCTATCTGTGATCATCCAGATATCAAAGCGGTTTCTTTTGTGGGTTCTACCAACGTTGGTAAACATGTCTATGAGCGTGCCAGCCAATCAGGTAAGCGCGCCCAATGCATGATGGGTGCAAAAAACCACGGTGTTATCTTGCCTGATGCCAATAAAGAGCAAACGCTCAATCAGCTAGCGGGCGCGGCGTTCGGTGCCGCTGGTCAACGCTGTATGGCATTGTCAGTGGTCGTGCTAGTGGGCGCAGCTGGTGAATGGATTGACGAGATTAAAGCCAAAGCAGAAAGTTTAGTTGTCTCAGCAGGTAAAAATGATAAAGATTTAGGACCATTGATTTCTCCTGCTGCAAAAGCCCGTGTCGAGCATCTCATCGGTACAGGGGTAGAAGAGGGCGCAAGCTTGATACTTGACGGGCGCGGAATTACTGTTGAAGGGTTTGAGAACGGTAACTTTGTTGGGCCGACTATCTTTGATAATGTCACAAGCGACATGCAAATCTATAAAGAAGAGATCTTTGGCCCTGTGCTGTGTATTATGCGCGCTGATAGCTTGGACGAAGCGATTGCACTGCTCAATGCCAATCCACATGGCAATGGTACCGCGATATTTACCCAGTCAGGAGCAGCAGCCCACAAATTCCAACAAGATATCCAAGTCGGTCAAATCGGTATTAATTTGCCAATTCCTGTGCCACTTCCAATGTTCTCATTCTCAGGTTCACGTGGCAGTAAACTTGGCGACCTAGGTCCTTATGGCAAGCAAGCCGTACAGTTCTATACTCAGACGAAGACAGTGACGGCACGTTGGTTCGATGATGAAGCGAGCCGCGGTGTTAACACGACGATTTCGATTTGATCGTCGGATTACTGTATTTTCGGTATAACGTTAATACGACTTGCGGTACTATTGAACGCAATTTTATTATCGTTATGCCGTTATCATATAGCGCTAATGTCCTATAAAATCTCTGACCAGCGTTTTTATTGACGTTTATCTGAGATTTAAGCCCTCTATTTAATCTATAAGAACAAGGATGACCCTATGGATTTTTCATTGACCGATGACCAAGTTGCTTTTCGTCAAACAGCCCGTCAGTTTGCGCAAAAAGAGCTTAAACCGAATGCTGCTGAATGGGATCGCACCTCGCATTTCCCAGTGGACATCATCAAAAAATCGGGTGAGCTTGGTTTTTTGGGACTATACACCAATCCAGAATATGATGGCTTGGGCCTGCCAAGGCTCGACTCAGCAATGGTATTCGAAGAGCTGGCATGGGGTGATACGTCCGTGGCGGCTTATATGAGCATTCATAATATGGCCGCCTGGATGATCGGCGAATATGGTAGCGAACCCTTATGCAAAAAATACTTGCCCAATATGGTCAGCGGTGAGTGGCTTGGCAGCTATTGCTTAACAGAGCCAAATGCAGGCTCTGATGCGGCCTCACTCCGTACCAAAGCGGATAAACAAGGCGACCATTACGTACTGAACGGCGAAAAAACCTTTATCTCTGGTGCAGGCTCGACCGATGTATTGGTGGTGATGGCGCGTACTGGTGGTGCTGGGCCAAAAGGTGTATCAGCGTTTGTTGTAGATGCCAATAGTGCTGGTATCGAATATGGCAAAAACGAGCATAAGATGGGCTGGAAAGCACAGCCGACACGAACGATTAGCTTTAAAGATGTCAAAGTCCCAGCAGAAAACCTAATAGGTGAAGAAGGTCAAGGTTTTCGTATCGCGATGAAAGGTCTAGACGGTGGTCGTATCAATATCGGTATTTGCGCCGTGGGTACGGCGCAGGCTGCATTAGAGACGGCAACCAGTTACGTACAAGAGCGCAGCCAGTTTGGCAGTCCAATTGCTAGCTTACAGTCGGTACAGTTTAAACTTGCTGATATGTTGACTCAGACCATCGCTGCACGGCAAATGCTGTATCTTGCAGCAAGTAAAGTCGATAACAATGATGGGCAAGCGTCTACCTACTGCGCAATGGCAAAGCGTCTCTCCACCGACCTTTGTTTCGATGTTGCCAATGAAGCTCTGCAATTGCACGGTGGCTATGGGTATTTAAACGAGTATCCGCTTGAGCGCCATGTACGAGACTTACGTGTGCATCAAATTTTAGAAGGCACCAATGAGATCATGCGCGTGATTATTTCACGTCAAGTCTTGCAAGATGAAGGGCTAAGCCAACTTCGCTAATTTATCTCGATCTACTGAAACAAGGATGTTTTATGACAGATTATACCAATCTACAGCTATCAATTGATGGTCATACCGCAACATTGACGTTGAGCAATCCACCGGCGCATACGTGGACGATGGACAGTTTGCATGCGCTTAAGCAGCTCATCACAGATCTTAATGCCAAGGACGATGTTTACGCATTAATCGTGCATGGAGATGGAGAAAAGTTCTTCTCGGCTGGTGCAGATTTGAATAACTTTTTGGATGGGGACAAAGGACGCGCTATCAGTATGGCGATTGCATTTGGTGAGGCGTTCGAAGCCCTGTCTGCCTATCGCGGTGTCAGTATCGCCGTCATCAACGGCTATGCGATGGGCGGTGGACTGGAGTGTGCGCTCGCGTGTGATATTCGTATTGCAGAAGCGCACGCCCAGATGGCACTGCCAGAGACAGGTGTGGGATTACTGCCCTGTGCAGGCGGTACGCAAAACCTACCTTGGCTAGTGGGTGAAGGTTGGGCCAAGCGCATGATACTGTGCGGTGAGCGCGTTGATGCAGATACCGCACTGCGTATCGGTCTGGTTGAAGAGGTCACTACAAAAGGTGAGGGACTACAAGCCGCTCAAGATTTGGCAAATAAAGTCGCTAAGCAATCACCCGTCGCCGTCAGTTATTCCAAAGCGCTGATTCAAGCGGCTAGAGACACGCCACCTGCGCAAAATTTGATCCATGAGCGTGAAGCTTTCGTTAAGCTATTTGACACAATGGATCAGCGTGAAGGGGTGCAAGCCTTTTTAGAAAAGCGTCAACCCAATTGGCAAAACAAATAAGCATTGCTTAAAATGCTTGGGTCATAACACTCATGACATTATTTAACTTTTTAACTTTGTAGGTCACTTTTATGACAGCAGCTACCGACGATACCCAAAACTCTTTGAACAATACCGAGCAAGAGGCATCTGTATTGTTCAATACTGAACCAACAGATTGCGGGCACCTAATTGGGGTAATGACACTCAATACACCAAAATCGCTTAATGCGCTCAGTGTTGATATGTGTCAACTGCTAGCAGCGCAGTTAGAGGAGTGGCAAGCGGATGACCAAGTAGTGGCGATTGTGTTAAAAGGCGCTGGGGATAAAGCGTTCTGTGCAGGCGGTGATATTCGTAAGCTTTATGACAGTATGTCTACTAGTGCGCCGATACCAAACCCTTATGCCACTGAGTTTTTCAGCCACGAGTATCGCCTCTATCGTCAAATGCACTTTTACTCAAAACCATTAATACTTTGGGGTGATGGCATCATCATGGGCGGCGGTATGGGGCTAATGGCAGGATGCAGTCATCGTCTGGTCACTGAGCGCACGCGTTTTGCTATGCCTGAGATTACCATTGGACTGTTCCCTGATGCCTCAGGCAGTTGGTTTTTGCAGCGGATGCCTGCCAAAACAGGTTTGTTCTTAGGCTTGACTGGCGCGATGTGCAATGGCAATGACGCGCTGTTGGCCAACCTAGCAGAGTATGCTGTTGCAAGTCATGATTATGATGCTGTCATACAACGTCTTAAGCAGAGCGACTGGCAAACGCTCGATAGTGCCAGTAGTTCAAACAAGTTCCATCATAATAGTGCGCATAGTATCGTCAGCCGTGCACTTGCTGAGCTGCCAGTAGCCGAGTTGTCTGATAGTAAGCTCGCGACCTACTGGCAGCCTATCCAAAAATTGATGAACAGTGGCAGTTTGGCAGATATCGATGCATTGCTACAAAGTGATGAAGCGCTAGTACAGTTAAATAAAGATTTTTCAGAAGACAGTTGGACTCAGCGAGCAGTTGCAACCTATCGTCATGGTTGCCCAGTGACAGCAGCGTTAACCTACGCGCTGTATCACAAAGTCGCTGATTTATCGATAGAACAAGTTTTATATTTAGAAACCAACGTGGCGGTACATTGTGCAGCCAATCCTGATTTTAAAGAAGGTGTGCGTGCGTTATTGATTGATAAAGATAAAGATCCGCAGTGGTCGCGCTCGTTGGCAGACTGCGTAAGTGTAGAAGGCCAAGCGTATATCGATAAGCACTTTGCCAATCCTTATCCAAAAGGTGAGCACCCTCTAGAAGATTGGCTGGGTGAGGAAGCTTTGGGCAGTCAGTATGTGCGCTAATTATCTACTAACAAATATTGTCAAATAGTATGTAGCAATGGCTACATCATAAATCATCAAGGAGTGATGAGATGGGTACAAAAGATACAGTGATGATGGATAATAACTCTAAACCAAATATTGCCTTTATTGGGCTTGGTAATATGGGTGCGCCTATGGCAGAAAACTTATTAAAGGCAGGATATACACTTTCTGTCTTTGATTTGTCTGATGCAGCAACCCAGCGCCTAGAAAAAGCAGGTGCTCGCGTGGCACAGAGTCCTAAAGATGCGGCGAGCAATGCTCAAGTTGTCATTAGTATGCTGCCGGCGGGTCAGCATGTGCACTCTGTGTATCTGGGCGATAGTGGCGCTAATGGTCTGCTGGCAGAATTACCAAAAGGCACGCTTGTGATTGATAGTAGTACAATAGCGGCTGCTGATGCTAGGACAGTGGCAGACGCTGCAAGCCATCTTGGCATCGACTTTTTGGATGCCCCCGTGTCTGGCGGGACAGGCGGGGCGATTGCTGGTAGCTTGACCTTTATTATTGGTGGTGATGACGACGCTTTTGCCAAAGCTGAGCCGATACTCGCTGTAATGGGGAAAAATATTTTTCATGCAGGCGAACATGGTGCAGGACAAGTTGCGAAGATTTGCAACAACATGCTGTTAGGTATCCTAATGGCAGGCACGGCAGAGGCGATTAATTTAGGGGTGAAGAACGGTCTAGATCCCAAAGTATTATCAGATATTATGCTACAAAGCTCAGGCCGTAACTGGACGTTAGAGGTCTATAACCCTTATCCGCAAGTTATGGAAAACGTTCCCTCTAGCAATGGCTACCAAGGTGGCTTTATGAGTAAGCTGATGCAAAAAGATCTCAATCTTGCTATGCAAACGGCAAAGGATACTCATGTAGACACGCCAATGGGTGCCAAGGCAACAGAGTTATATGCCACGCATACGCTTGAGAACGGTGATAAAGACTTCTCTAGTATTATGGGCCGTCATGATGCCTCGGTATTGTTTTAGAATTACCTTAGAAATAACGACTCATATACTCAATCACTCTTACTATCGTGAATAGTGAGGACTGATTAAAGAGGGCTTGTTAGATGAAAAAAGGTTCATGCTACATTTATAGCATGAACCTTTTTTTATTTGATCATAGTAATGAATGAGCAATGACTCTATTAGCTTTGTAAGTCATACACGAGAGCTTGAATATCTTGCGCTGCTTGCTGTAGTCGAGGTACATGAGTCAGTAATTCGTCGAGCGATACGCGTATCGTTGGTGCATGCAGGTACAATGAGGCCAGATAGCGCGACTTTTTATCTAATATAGGCACCGCCACCCCCACCATTTCAGAGATAAACTCCTCGTTATCAATACCAATGCCAGTGGTAGCGATACGGTCGAGCTCGGCATTCAAAGCATCAATATCGGTGATGGTGTTTTTGGTGAATTTGTCTAATGGTAAACCCTGCAATATTTTATTACGACTGGTGGTAGACAGTTGGCTCAAATACAATTTACCAGTTGCCGTACACCACATGGGCGACTTTGCACCTACTGGGAGGTATATCTGCAATGGTAAGGTCGTTTGTGCGCGGTTGGTATAAATCATATTCATATGATAAGGAACACCGATACCGCAAGTTTCTTTAAGCTCATCAACCAGTTTTTGCAAAATCATCTGGCGCTCATTAAATAATAAGCGCTGCTGCCAAAGCTCAACGCTCAGATTGCGAACCCGTTTACCAGGAACAATACCGCCACCGATATCAACGGTCAAAAAACCATCGTCGACCAAATTCTGAATTAAACGGTGTATGGTCGGTTTAGGAATATCCAACTCTTGCGATAGCTCAAGTGGAGAGAGAGGTTTAGAAGCATATGACACGGCTTCTATGATCTCTAACACACGGGTGATCGAGGATACTTTAGGCATATAAAAGGCTCAGTAGTAGTAAAAGGGGGTGAGGCTGACGAGACTATAATGTTTTCATAACGAAGATAAATAGTAATAAATCTGCATTCCCACAATAGATCTATTTCTATGTCTAATTTAGCACAATATCAAGCTGAGACAAGGCTTGGTGACACTATATAAGAACATTTGTACTGTTAGCTTCCATATTTACAATTTTTTCTAAGCGAAACAGTAGATACCTCAACTCACACATTGCAACATTCTGTAGTAATAAGCTATATAACTGCTGTTGAGTTGAGTGGCTTACTCAGACATTATGATGAAACATTTTGTAATACCCTCACATGAACATTAAGCGGATCAGTATTCATGTCTACCCTGATTAATTGCTTTGAGAGAGTTGTGTAACAGGAATTCAAAGTTTTGCAGGTTGGTGTAGCAATTATTACAGTAACTATGCAATCTTTACATAACGGCAAATAAAAAGCGCATCCATGGGGGTGACTTTTTGAGTCAAAATTGTTTTAATCTCTTCAACTCAACAAAATGGTGGTTTAAAAAAGAGCAAAATTATCATTTTTTACGGGCGAGTTACTTTACACTTTAGGAGAATAATTATGAAACTTATTAAACTTACAGCTATCTCTGCTGCTGTTCTAGCATCAACTGCTGCATTAGCCGCTGATCCGGTTATCGTTGTTGATAATAACGATGCGGTAGTATACAAAGCTGAACCAGTGGCTGTTGCCTACCAAGCAGAACCTGCTTATGCATATAACTCTGATGCTGGTATCGTACGCAACACTACTGGTGCTGTAGTTGGTGGTACTAAAACTTTCTTCCAAACAGCTGTTAACCCAGCATCTGTTAGTGCTGAAGTTGGTACTTTAGGTTATGGCGCTAACATCGGTTGGTCACTTAACGAGAAAACTGAACTACAAGCTGGTTGGGCAGGTGGCGATGTTGCCGACCTATTCGGCGGTGACTTCGATGCAAATGACATCAACTATGACGTAGATACAGATTTTAGCAACCCGTACTTAGGTGTACAGTTACGTCCTACTGGTAACTGGTTCACAATGGGCGCTGGTATCATCGTTCCTGATAACGATATTGATGTTCGTGCAAATGCTGAAGGTGAAGGTTACTACAGTATTGATGGCAACAAGTTCTATGCTGGTAATGCAACTCTTGACCAATCTTTAGCTGAAGATTTTGGCGGTGATAACGTTGGTAACCTAGAAGGTAGTATTGAGCACCGTAACAAGTTAGCCCCTTACTTAACTGTAGGCTTCCGTCCTAATATCACTAATAACTTTGGTTTATTTGGTGAACTAGGTGCAGCTTATATGGGCAAAGTAGATGCAAACGTTCGTTACACTGGTGAAGGCGGAAATGTAGTAGCGGCGCAAGATGCAGCGCGTCAAGCTGAAAAAGATCTAGAAGATAAAAGCTGGTTAGAGTGGATGCCAATTGTTAAAGTTGGTGCAACTTACCGCTTCTAAGCTAATCGCAGTTTAACGACTGTTATTAGAAGAGAATAAAAAAAACGACCCTTTCTAGGGTCGTTTTTTTATGTCTAGAAGAAAGCGAAGATAATAAATACGAGAGCATTGCCAGATATGATCAAAAAACGACGACTGTTTGATCTGCTTGCAATACTGCAATTTGGTGATTGGATTGATCGTTAGTATGACTGATAGTAATAAAGTCTTTATTCATATCATCAGTCAAGGCAGGAATGACATCAGAGTAATCTATACCTAAACCTTGTGCCAAAGTGTACTGATGGATCTTGATAAAGCTTTCTTTGATTTGCCATAGTAACTTTGCAATATAATCACGCTGATTTTTTGGTAATGTCTGTAAGATAGTAACTTCATTATCTGAGTAAAAACGCTTGACGATATGCCAAGCAACATCATTGCGCTCGATATCGATGCCAGCAGGGCGACGACGACTGATGACCGCTGCTATTTTGCTGTATGAAATAGCAGGGATATTTTGATGAGATTTTTTATTGAATTTGTCTTTGTTATGAGCGGCTGTATGGCTAAAACAGACGTAATACTTGCTTTTGCTAAGGCGATAGGGAAAGCTCGACTCATCTAAGGTATCGCTGATTTCTAGCTTGTTAAGTAGCGCTTGTAGTAACTGTCTTACACCTTGGCGCTGCTGTTGACGTTGCCTATGAGCAATACTACGTTTTGATATTGGTTTTTGTACTGCATGATAATGCCATTTGAAATGACGAAGCTCAGTAAAGACTATATGTGAAGATGGATATACTGATAACCAGTATGAGTCGTTCCACAAGTTGCTCATTCCTACAGGACTGGATAAATCACTTACTTGAGCAGTCACGCACCAAGTTTCATGGTCGAGTTGAGTAAGTTGGACGTTAGTGATATTTAGTACTGGTATTATCATGAGTGGTCATTAGTATTTTTAATTGAAAACAAAGTTTTTTTAGAAATGTAAATAATATACTTAAAATTAGGTATCTTACATTTGAGTTTGAAATATTTATATCTTACTTATAGTGAAACCATTATAAAAATGGTATAGCAAGATTAAACGCTATTTTTCGCAGCCTCTGGAGACGCAGTCACAGCAAGCAAGAAAAGTAGCGTTTAATCGAGCGCGTTTCCTATGCTGTATCAATTTTATTGAGGTTCTACTGTAGCTCAATAGAATATAAAAAGCCCAGTAATATAACATTACTGGGCTTTTTTAAAGCAAATGATTTTTAATGACGCTTAGTAAGACAGCTCAGCACGGCGGTTTTGTGCATAAGCATCTTCGGTGTTGCCAGCCGCTGCAGGACGTTCTTCACCATAGCTAATGACACGGATGTTGTTGGCGGCGACACCCTGAGCAGCAAGATAATTACGTGCTGCTTGGGCACGTCGCTCACCGAGTGCCATATTGTATTCACGGCTACCGCGCTCATCAGTATGACCTGCGATAACGACACCAGCTGCTGGGTTTGAGTTTAATAGGCTCACGTGTTGGTTAAGGACACTCGCCGCTTGCGCAGTGATTTCGCTGCTATCAAAAGCAAAGTAGACAACCGCTTGTAAGTTTTCAGCACCAGTAATGACAGCGGCTGAGTTATCAACGATGACGGCACCATTATAGCCAACTTGACCACCTGGAATACCTAGCGGCGCGACCACAACCTCTGAGGTAGCACGTTTAGTCGCACAACCTGTAGTGAGTGCAACGGCGCTTGATAGTACAGCTAAAACAGCGATCTTAGAAAAACTGATTGACATGACGAGCTCCTAAAATTTTAATTAAATTTATTTTTTAAACTGCTTACGATAAAACTCAGGCAATCTTTAGACATCATATACTAACTGTTAATTTATGTAAGTAGTTTTACTGTAAATAACGATAGATATGTAACGTATAGTCAATCCTAAATAAAACAGATACATTATATATCAAGGTGGAACTGGTCTAAATTTTCCTTGCGTGCTGTGCCTACGCAGACAGAGGCTGCGAAAAATTTATCCCAGTCCCACTGTATCGCTTTTATACTGAATTCACTATATCACCAGCGGTATTTGCCCCAGTTTTCAGGATTGGCCCAGTAATCAGCATTGAGCCAATTCGGTAGCTGTTTATAATCATATAAATTGAACTGCCAAAGCGCCGCTGATACAGTGGAAGACGTGATGGATTCAATATCACTAATATCTAAAGATGGCTCGCTTAAGATATCAAATGGCGTAAATCCATAAGGTTTCAAATCAATGGAACTATCAAGTGCAACCAGCAAGTGTGCTGCATAAAGATCACGATAACGCATGAGGGCAGGGATGTATTGATGTAACAGCTCTTGTGAGAGGGTGGGTAGCCAAAAGCAAGCAAGCTCGTATCGTTCAAGCACAGGCTGTTTAGCAAGCTCTGATAAAGTGGAGACGTGCCATGCTTCAGCTGATACGTTATTATCATCTTTAACATTCGTATCTTTAATATGTGTAGTTTTCTTGAGCTGTGTTTGCAGAGTTGATAATTCTGTTTTGTCGTGTGCTACCCATAACAGCTGAGTAGTGTCATCAGTCTGTCTAGTCATCGTTTGTGCTTGTTTATCAAGTGAGTTATCAAGCGAAGGCATGAGAGCATCAACATACTCTATCAGTAGAGGTAACGTGATCTTTGAGTATTTGGCAGTGTGTGTTGTCATATAATAAGCCGTTTATGAAAGGTGAGTTATTAGTGCGCCTATTAAATCATTTTCATCGGCATTATCCAATTGATAACGTGAGCCAATTGTTGATTTAATCATTCATATAGAGGCTAACCAACACACATGAATGTATACGAGGAAATGTATATGAAGGATAAACTCAGTTATCTCGATGCCCATACTTGAAATATAAGGATTTAGGTCAATCTACCTATAAGCAGGAAACCATATATAACATGCGCCCGTTGTGACTTTCATTGTGACTTTGAGCGCCATAAACGTTGCTATCAAGACGAAAGCTATAATGCGAATAGCAAAACAATAACACTCATAACATATCATCAATAATAATAGGAAATTACCATGTCTACTGCTGAAACCGATGCTCAGATCATCAACCCTGAAATGCCAGATGTACCCCCACATGCACCAAGTAAAATTAATCTAAAGGATTACCAAAAACCAAGTTTTGATGTGGAAACGGTCCATTTGGACATTAAGCTGTTTGAAGATTATGCTCAGGTAAATAGTACGCTTAAGATGGTACGCCAAACCATAGGGGATATTGTCTTATTTGGCGAATCGTTAGAGCTGCTGTCTATTATCATGAATGATAAAGCGTTAACATCTGAGCACTACCAGCAAGAAGATGGCAAGCTAACGATTTATGAAGCACCTGATGAGGTTACCTTAGACATTCAGGTACGTATCTGCCCGCAAACTAACACCGCGCTTGAAGGTCTATACATGGCAGGTAGTGGTGACGACACGATGTTTGTGACTCAGTGCGAACCAGAGGGTTTCCGTAAGATTACTTTTTATCCTGATCGCCCTGATGTACTCGCGATATTTACCACTCGACTGGAAGCCGATAAGCGCTATCCGACGTTATTGGCTAACGGTAATTTAGTTGAAGCAGGCGAGGTTGCTGATGCGCCAGAGCGTCATTATGCGATTTGGCAGGATCCAACCAACAAGCCCAGCTATTTATTTGCCTGTGTTATTGCTGATTTGGATGTATTGACAGACTCTTATACGACCAGCGAAGGTCGGGACGTATTACTTGAGGTTTACGCAAAATCTGCCGATATCGATAAATGCGATGTTGGTATGCAAGCCTTAAAAGACGCCATGAAGTGGGATGAGGTCAATTACGGCCGAGCCTATGATTTAGATCGCTATATGATTGTGGCAGTCAGTCAGTTCAATATGGGCGCAATGGAGAATAAGGGTCTTAATATCTTTAACACCGCTTGTGTGTTATCTAGCCCTGAGACCACTACTGATGCGCGCAGTTTTAGCGTAAAAGCCATTATTGCTCACGAATATTTTCACAACTGGACGGGCAACCGTATTACTTGCCGTGATTGGTTCCAATTGTGCTTAAAAGAAGGTTTTACCGTCTACCGTGACCAATCATTTTCAGCGGATCAGCAGTCAAGTGCGGTACAGCGTATTGATGATGTGGCGACCTTGCGTGCACATCAGTTTGCAGAGGATGCAGGCCCATTAGCACATCCTGTACGTCCAGAGAGCTTTGTTGAGATTAATAACTTTTATACGACGACCGTCTATGAGAAAGGCGCTGAAATCGTACGAATGATTGCGAACACATTAGGGCCGGATGATTTTCGCAAAGGAACAGACGAGTATTTCCGTCGTTACGATGGACAAGCGGTCACGGTAGAAGACTTTTTATCAGCCCTTAGCATCACTGATGACAAAATCGAGGACTTTATCGACTGGTATCGTCAGCCAGGTACGCCAGTGGTATCGGGCTCTCAAACTTATGATAGTGCAGCGCAGACATTAACGATTACCTTGAACCAGCAAACACGTCATGTGAAAGGCTTTGATGCACCAAAACCGTTGCCGATACCTGTAGCAACCGCACTGTTTGATAAAGATTCAGGCGCTATCGTCGCTGAGCGTATGTTATTGCTTGACGAGGCGACGCAAACGTTTGTGTTTGAAAATATTGCAAGTGAGCCTGTTGTGTCTTTACTGCGTGATTTTAGTGCGCCAGTACAGCTCAACTATGATTACCAAGATGCAGACTTAGCATTTTTGCTCAAGCATGAAACCAATGGGTTTAACCGCTGGCAAGTCACCCAAATGCTAGTCAACCGTATTTTACTGCAAAGCCAAGGTGCGAAGAGCAGTCCTGATGTGTATTTAGAAGCCTTGGCACAGACGTTGCCCGTTTTAGCAGCTGATGATGCGATGCTGGCTGCACGATTACTTGATATTCCATCAGCGCAAGAGCTGGCTTCTGCTATTCCTCAAGACTACGATCCGGTACTAGTGAAAGAGCAGCGCGATGGGCTATATCAGCAAGTAGCAGATAAATTAAAAGATCAATGGGCTACGTTGTACAATGATCTGCCAATGCAGTCTTATGAAGACAGTGCTCAAGCTCGAGGCATTCGTGCGCTGCGTAATGTGGTGCTTGATATGGCACTGACTGCTAACGTCGAAGGTGCAGCCGACTGGGCACAACAGCAATATGATCATGCTAGCTGTATGACAGAGCGTTTTGGTGCATTAAAAGCAATGGTCAATCATCAGCTGCCAAAAGCCAATGATTATTTGACCGATTTCTATAAGCGTTTCCAAGCAAACGATCTGGTGATTGATTTGTGGTTCAGTGTGCAAGCCGCCGCTGATGATGTGACACCTGATGTTATCAAGTCGTTAATTGCGCATACCGATTTTGATTGGAATACCCCTAATCGTGTCCGTTCAGTTATCGGTGCCTTTAGCTCGCAACCAACAGTACTATGGACAGCAGAGGGTCTGAAGATGTATACAGACGTGATCAAAAAACTCGATGATGCCAACCCTGTATTGGCGTCGCGACTGCTACAAGTGCTGGCACGTTGGAATACGTTGGCTGAACCACGTCGTCAAATGGCGCATGAGCAGCTAACAGACTTGCGCAAGAACGTTGCATCTAAGCATGTGCTTGAAAGCTTAGAGAGTGTATTAGGTGCTGCAAATAGCTGATTGATAATAGCTAGGAAATAATTTAGCTGTAGTATTAACTTTAAAATAAAGCCAACCTCAAACTAGAGTTGGCTTTATTTAATTGTGCGTATAGCATTAATTGTCATTAAGAATTAAGCTGCTCAAGAAAATGTTTTTCTTAAAATTCTCCCAATAAAAAGCCCCTTTCGTATCAGTACGAAAAGGGCTTTCTAGTTTTTGCTTGACGATATACTATCGTTAATGGCTATTAGCGGTTTGGTAGCACATCTTTTACCATATCACGCAAGCCGCGCAATGCGGTGACAGTGCTATCCCAGTCTAGACAGCCATCAGTGATAGATTTACCGTACTCAAGCTGACTTAAATCAGCGGTTAGTTTTTGATTGCCGCCTTTTAGGTGACTCTCAATCATCATGCCGATGATTGATTTATTACCATTTTGAATTTGCTCAGCGACGTTTTGGATAACCATCGGCTGTAAGTAAGGATCTTTACCTGAGTTGGCATGGCTTGAGTCAATCATGATTTTGCCATTGGTTTTGCCTTTTGCCAGTTCGTTCTCAACTTGAGCAACTGCCGTTTCATCATAATTAGGCTTGCCATTACCACCGCGGAGTACCACGTGTGCGTAAGGGTTGCCTTTCGATTTGATGATAGAGACCTTACCATCTGAGGATAGACCTAGGAAGCTATGACCTTCTTTAACCGCCTGCATCGCATTGACAGCAACCGTCATACCGCCGTCAGTACCGTTTTTGAAGCCAACTGGGCAAGATAAGCCTGAGCTCATTTCACGGTGTGTTTGGCTCTCGGTAGTACGTGCGCCAATCGCTGACCAGCTAATTAAATCCTGCATGTACTGCGGCGTATTTGGATCAAGGGCTTCAGTCGCACAAGGCAAGCCTTTTTCATTGAGATCAAGCAATAACTTGCGAGCAGTACGCAAGCCTTTTTCGATATCAAAGCTGTCATTCATGTCAGGGTCATTAATCATACCCTTCCAACCGACCGTGGTACGAGGTTTTTCAAAATAAACACGCATGACCACAAATACGCTGTCTTCGATCTCTTTTGCCAATACGGCTAAGCGATCGGCATACTCATGGGCCGCTTTAATATCGTGGATAGAGCAGGGTCCAATGACCACAAACAGACGCTTGTCTTTACCGTCCAAGATATTTTGGATCGTTTGGCGACCGTTTAGTACGGTTTTGTATGCATCGTCTGATAGAGGCAGCTCAGCTTTTAGCTCAGCGGGAGTAATCAAAGGAATAAATTTTTCAATATTCACGTCGTCAATGTCTGCATTATGGGTAACTGATGTTGTCATGGTTATATATCGTCTAGCTGATTTATAGGAATATTCATTATGCGGACAAAAGTGTTGGTTGACAAGGGTAGTCCGGTAGTTAATTGACTGATAACTGGAATGAGGAAACTAAAACTTAGTTATACTTGCGCATGATTAAGGTTATATTTGAATTCGCAAATGCACGTTTGGTATTTCGTTTTTCTGTCTATTAATAAGGATGAATTAAATACTGGGTGCTTAACGCTCAGATTTTATGCGTGAATTTAGCTATTTGTATCATCGTCACGTATGATAGCGACCGCGGTGGCTTTATGATTGCGCACTAAAACGATTGCACACTAAAACATGAATGCCAAAAAATAGACACAGATAAAATGTGTATGTCATCAACCTCTATCATTGATTGACTGTGTTATATTTTACAACAACGATTTATTTTATTTGTATATCTTCAATATTGAGAGCTTGTCATGACAGATTCTGCTACGTCTCATCCACATACTGATTCCATCAGCCAAACAGAGACGGATTTTAATAAACCTAAAACGACTGCCACACCGCTAGTGATAGCCATTGTCGCAGGTGAAGTGTCAGGTGACAGTTTAGGCGCAGATTTTATGCAACAGATGAATAATCTGCGTGATGACATCGTTTGGGTAGGCGTGGGCGGCACTAAGATGCAAGCGCAAGGATTGCAAAGCATTTTTCCATTAGAGCGTTTGGCAGTGATGGGTCTGGTTGAAGTCATGGCGCAGCTACCAGATTTGCTCAAAGCACGCCGCGAGCTATTGAGTGCGTTTAAGACAGCCAATATCGATTGGTTTATTGGTATCGATGCACCTGATTTTAACCTACGGGTCGCTAAAAAACTCAAGCCACAAGGCGTGTTCTGTGTGCAATATGTCAGTCCTTCTATTTGGGCATGGCGTGAGTCGCGTATCCATAATATTAAAGCGGCAACCCATTTGGTATTGTGCCTATTCCCATTTGAGCTACCGGTTTATGAGCGTCATAATCATCCGGCGATCTGTGTGGGGCATCCGTTGCTACGAACCATTGATCAAGCATTGATAGACACGCCAATCAATCAGCGCCGTAGCGAGCTGGTCTGGCACAATGATGGTTTACAGCAGTTTTTTATTGAACGGTTTGATGATGTCAGCCAGCTTATCTGCGTGATGCCTGGCTCTCGGCGTGGCGAGATTACCGCTATCTTGCCATTGATGCTTGACGGCATTCAAAAGCTCATATTATTAGACCCAAAGCTGTGTTTTATCATTCCAACGGTTGATCAAAATCACCAATATATTGTGCAAGAAGTCATTGATCAATGCTCAGAGCAGCTGCGGGCGGCTATTGTCGTCGTTTATGATGATACTCAGCGAGAGTTTAGTCAGCATGCGATGGCAGCGTCAGATATCGTGATGCTAGCTTCTGGGACAGCAACATTGGAGGCAATGCTGCTTGAGCGTCCGATGGTGGTGGTTTATCAATTGAATCAGATCACTTATCAGATTGCCAAACGTCTGGTAAAAGTGCCTTATGTGGCACTACCTAACATTTTGGCTAATGCGCCGATTGTGCCTGAGCTTATTCAAGAGCAGGCAAGTGGGGATAATATTTGCCGTACGGTAATGCGTCTATTACAACCGCGTGCTTATGCTGAGCAATTAAAAGATCTGCTCGCGACAAAGCACACGTTGCAGCAGCAAAGCAATCATGAGCCAGCAAATAGCGTGATTGAACAATATTTTATGAGCGATAGTAATGCCTCCAATCTTACCTAACCTAGAAAGACTTTCTAATATTATGCAAATTCAACCTAGCACAAAAAACCTAGCCCAAATAATTGACGTCAGTATTGATCATATTGATGTCAAAGGGCAGTATATTCAATTGGCGGCGCCTATACGCTTATATGGACAGTTGAATACCTTTAAGCTGTTTGCTCAATATGAGCGCGATGAAGCGCAACGCTTAGAACAGTCAATATTAAAAATTGGCGTTGATGAAGCAGGACGTGGACCGTTACTAGGTAGTGTCAATGTGGCCGCCGCGATATTGCCTGCGTCTTGGTCAGGATTGATTGAAGAACAACCACTCAAAGACACACCATTGTCGATACTGACAGACTCCAAAAAGCTGAGCGAAAAAAAGCGCGATATCCTTTATCCATTGGTACAACAGCATGCAGTCAGTTATATCATCGCTGATATACCAGCAGCTGTCATCGATCAAGTCAATATTTTGCAGGCTACCATGCTCGGTATGCGGTTATGCATCGAAGCTTTGCTAGAAGCAGTTTTTAAATATCTTTCTAAAACTAAAAGTCTTGGCATATCACTTGATAAATTACAGGTAGAGGCGTTGTTTGATGGTAATCGCTGTCCTGATTTGAGCCATGCTACATTTCACGAATTGGGCATATCGCCATCTTCTGTTGATTGCCAAGCATGGGTGAAGGGTGATGCACGTCATACCAGTATCGCAGCGGCTAGTATATTGGCAAAGGTGAGCCGTGATGAGACCATGTATGCCCTTGACATGCAGTATCCAGAATACGGTATTGCCAAACATAAAGGCTATCCAACTCGCGCACATATGGAAGCCATTGAGAGACATGGTGTCTTATCAGCACATAGGCGCAGTTTTGCGCCAGTGAGAAAGGCATTAGAGAGCTAATTTTAAAGGACAATATCTCGTCTAGAAATCGTCTAATAATAAAGATTTAATGTACCAGCAGAAAGAAGATATATACCTATGTTAACAAACAGGCAAATTTTCGGAAAAATAACGAGCGAAAATTTATAAAATGTAATACAATATATTGCTCTTGGCATAAAGTGCTGTTAAATCAATGACTAAGCTTTTATTTTGAGTTTTATTCTCACTATGAATTATATATATTACTATTTTATAGGATAAGAAATGATGGCTCATCCCTCTCAAAAGAACCTTGCTGTAGTGCTTTTCTTAGCGGTATTTTTAACGGCCTGCGGTGGTGGTGGTGGTGACTCTGATAATGGTTCTACATCCAATAATCTACAGAGCGAAACACAAGATGAGCAAGATAGTAATCCTATTAATGAAAGCAATGCACCAACTGAGAATAATCCGCAAGCAGCCTTAAGTGCTAATAATCAATTTAGTTTGGCAAGAACCAGTTGTGGCTTAGGTGGTTTATCTGTTGATACGGCGCTTGATGATATTGCGATTAAGCACGCAAACTATATCAAATACGTCTTTGCTAATAGCACGCCGACCAGTTTTAATGCCCATGTCGAAAATAAAATCAGCAATATTGCTAGTTTGACAGGTAGCAATAACCCATTCTTCGGTGGATTAGATTTCTCAGATCGCTTATTAAATGCAAAATACAGCAACGCACAATATGGTGTCACAGAAAATATTGCTCAATCTGTCTACTTCAATTCAGCAGGAAGCTTTCTGAAAACGGATGTGGTGGCAACATCAATGGCCAAGTCGTTGTTGGCAGCACCCTATCATTTGCGTTCATTGATGCTACCCACCTCAAGCGTTGTTGGCTCAGGCATGGTTTTATATAAACCGGATGCCAAAAATCCAGCTCTTAACCAAGGTTATGTCTTGGTTAGCCATGCCTCAGCGACAAAAGCGACCAAAGATACAACCGTGTCAGGTGTTTTTACTTATCCCTGTCAAGGTGTGACTGATACAGTAACTGCTCTGTATAGTGAGTCGCCAAACCCTGTTAAAGGCACAGGTCGCGATTTACGTACCGATCCTATCGGACAGCCTGTTTATGTGAGTATGCCATCAGCGAACAAAATCAAAGTCAGCAACATCAAGTTCCGAGATACTCAGCGAAATACTAATGTACCGATTCAATTGATCGACTTTGATAACGATCCGTATGTGAACACCAACTACGCATTACCAGCGAATGAGGCATTCATTTTGCCATTAACAGATGCACTAAAGAGCTGCGAAGTTAATCGCGCGGTAAATCAAAGCCAGCAATGTGGTCTGTATGGCAATACCAAATATCAAGTAAGCTTTGATATCTTGGTTGATGATAAAAACTTAGAAAGTAAGTCATTCACTTTTACGACGGGTAAGGTAAATTATTAGTTAAACCGTTTAATCAATTGTACAAACAAAAGGACTGAACCAGATAACTGGTTCAGTCCTTGTTTTATATAAAGACACTATAAGAATGTGACAAAGTAAGCAGACTGGATAAAACCTACTTTAAAATGAAGAGTTTGGCTGTTGCAAAAAGGCTTTTTCATCCTCAGTTGATTTGCGCCCTAGTGCCTCATTACGATGTGGGTAACGCCCAAATTGATCAATAATTTCTTTATGACGATATTCAAAATCTAGCGTAGTGGCATCATCCAACTGTCTAAATAATGGCAAATAGCGCTCATGAATTAAGGCAGATTCAGAGTGCATAAATGGGATAATCATAAACTTACGCCATTGCATCGGTAAAGTGTCAAAATAGGGCTGCTGAGTGGCTTCTTGTGCTAAAACTAATGCCATACCGTCTTGGGCAAAAGCACAGGCTTGTTCGCGACACAGATTGCGTGAAAACTGATCTAAGACAATAATTTCTGCCAATCGTCCTGCTAGCGCTGTTATTGAACTATTGCCATCTAGAGAAGATTCTGCGAGGCGCCATTTAACGCATTCACCTTGCTTTGCTGCCTGCCAAATGTCACCAAACTTGTCCTTTATCTGCTTATCAAAACGATCGTTTTGTTCAAACCAACACGCTTCATTATCTTTATCAAACCAAAAATCCAATACTGCACGCGCATCCGGGTGGAGGTGCGTCAAGTCTATATGTTTTGGGTCTAATTGAGAGGCATGGGATCGACTGGCAGAGGTGGAATAATCGGTTGAGAGTGCCATAAGATATTCTAATTATGATGGATTTAGTCTACTATAGCGCAAATATTTATATCTGTCTGTCAAGATACCAACAGCAGAGTGTCTATTAGGTAACCTATTATGAATGCAAAAAATCTAGAGAATTCTATCAACGCGACATTGCCACCAACGCCATACTACGTGCTTGATGAAGCGGCGATCGTTGCCAATATGAAAATCATCGCTAGGCTATGTGAGCTGTCTGGTGCAAAAGCATTATTGGCACTAAAATGCTTTGCCACATGGGGTGTTTTTGATGTGATGCAGCCTTATCTGCATGGCACGACTTCGTCTTCACTTAACGAAGTGAGATTGGGCTATGAGACCTTTGGTAATAACGCTGATGCCAGTAGCAGCGATAAAAAAGAAACCCACGCTTATAGCGTCGCCTATAGTGCAGATGAAATTCCTGAAGTACTCAGTTATGCTGATAAGATTATATTTAACTCAATCTCACAGCTAACTGCTTTTAAAAATCAAGCGGCAGCGCAAGGTGTTCCAGTAGGCTTACGATTAAATCCAAAAACCAGCAACTCATCATTTTTGATTGCTGATCCTGCACGTCCATTTAGCCGCCTTGGTGAGCACGATAAAGATAAAATCGCAGCGGTACTAAGCGATATTACAGGCGTTATGATTCATAACAACTGCGAAAATGACAGTTTTGAAGCCTTTAGTGAAAGTTTGGCAGATATCGAATCTAGATTTGGCGATATTTTGCAGCAACTTGAATGGGTAAGCTTAGGCGGCGGCATTCATTTTATCGCGCCTGATTATCCATTAGAAAAGCTGGCCGACAGATTAAAAGTATTTAGTGAGACCTATGGCGTGCAAGTTTATTTAGAACCAGGCGAAGCAAGTATCCATGGCGCGGGCACGTTGGTCACGACAGTGTTAGACACCATGCACAATCAAAAAAATCTCGCCGTCGTCGACGCTTCGATTGAAGCACATATGCTCGACTTGCTTATCTATCGTGAGTCCGCACCGATTGCCGCGATCAATAATACTGCTGGCAATATTGCACCTACTGGCAATCCAGCAGAAGCTGCGCCGTCTGAAGCCAATGCTGAGTCAGCAGACCATACCATTATTTATGGTCGTTCTTGCTTGGCAGGGGATATCTTTGGTGAGTATGCATTACCGAGTAATCTTCAGATAGGCGATAAGATTGCCTTTGGTAATGCGGCCGGTTATACGATGGTCAAGAAAAACTGGTTCAATGGGGTTAATATGCCAGCGATTGTGATTCGTCGTTTGGACGGCAGTACCGATATCCAGCGTGAGTTTGACTATGAGGAATATAAAGCCAGCCTATCTTAAGCCTTAGTAGCGTTAGTTTTTAAGACTATGTTATTGTCGGGTTTTGTATTTTAATGTTTAAAAAACAAAGGCTTAACCTGTATTAGTATGCATTTTAATATCTCTACTTTTTATACATATTTTTTACCGATAAGGGAATAAAAATTGTTATAATCGCGTCGGGCAAATAATGGAGTATTATCTGCCCGACGGGTGCGTGGGTTTTCCTCGGTCTTCCTTTTTAATTCACGCATATCATTCACTCGTTTCTGTTTTGCATAGCCACAATCAATGGTATCGACAGGGACACAAAGGAGGATTGTTCATTGAACACAAACCAACCAGCCAAATCTAACAAAAAAGACGTACTTATCATCGGAGCAGGCGGCGTCGCTCAAGTGGTCGCGCATAAATGTGCGATGCACAATGATGTGCTCGGCGAGATCCATATCGCCTCACGTACCAAAGACAAATGCGATGCCATCGCGCAGAGCGTAAAAGAAAAAGACAGCTTTAAGCAGGCTGCAGTCTTGCATACGCATCAGGTCGATGCCATGGACAGCCAAGCACTTGTGCAGCTGATACAAGACACAAAAATACAGATACTTATTAATGTTGGCTCGGCATTTATCAATATGACCGTACTAGAAGCTTGTATTGAAACAGGCACGGCATATATAGATACGGCTATTCATGAAGATCCACGCAAGATTTGTGAGACACCGCCGTGGTACAACAACTACGAGTGGCAACGCAAACAGCGCTGTGCAGACAATAATGTCACTGCTATTTTAGGTGCAGGCTTTGATCCCGGTGTGGTCAATGCGTATGCACGCTTGGGTTATGACATGATGGATGCAGGATCTGTGACTGATATTGACATCATTGATATCAATGCGGGCAGTCATGGCAAATACTTTGCGACTAACTTTGACCCAGAAATTAACTTCCGTGAGTTCACAGGGACAGTTTACTCTTGGCAAGACAGCAAGTGGCACTCTAATAAAATGTTTGAAGTCAAACGTACGGATGATTTGCCAGTTGTGGGTGTGCAGAACAGCTATTTAAGCGGACATGACGAGATTCATTCGCTATCAGCCAATCTAGATGTACCGAATATTCGCTTTTGGATGGGCTTTGGTGAGCATTATATCAATGTATTCACCGTGCTACAGAGCTTAGGCCTACTGTCTGAGCAGCCAGTGATGACGGCTGAAGGCCAAGAAGTGGTGCCGCTAAAAGTCGTGAAGGCGGTACTACCAGATCCAAGCTCGCTTGCACCAGAATATACAGGCAAGACTTGCATTGGTGATAAAGTTAAAGGTAAAATCAATGGCGTTGAGACGGAAGTGTTTATCTACAATGTCTCAGATCATAAAGACGCTTACAACGAAGTGGGTAGCCAAGGTATCTCGTATACTGCAGGCGTGCCACCTGTTGCTGCGGCAATACTAGTCGCGACTGGCGAATGGGACGCAGGCAAGATGGTCAACGTCGAAGAGCTAGATGCCAAGCCATTTATTAATCTATTGAATAAGATTGGTCTGCCAACGCGTATCAAAGATAGCGAAGGTGATAGAGCGCTTGAGTTTGATATTTAATTAGCAAATGTTATTTAGAAAAGCCTATCTTTTATAGATAGGCTTTTTTTATGTCTAGTTATATGAATAAAGGGGGCTAGCGGTGACATGGCGTTCTTGCTACTATCACTGGTAGCTACCATTTTATTTTCTACAAATGCTCTACTTTTTATACTCATTAGCTTTCACTTTAAAAAAATATTAAGGACAGTAAAATTGAGAGTCAATAAATATGGTTTAAAAGATACTATATCCTCTTTAGTGAAAAGAGAAGTTAGGCAGCGCTGTGGGTTTGGTTGTGTTAACTGTGGTAACGCCGTATATCAATATGAACATCTTGATCCTACTTTTGCTGAAGCAAAGGAACACAATCCTGAACATATTGTTTTGTTGTGTGGAGGCTGCCATGATCGAGTCACTAGAAAAATTCTATCTAAAGACACTATCAAAATGCGATCTTTAAATCCTATTTGTAATCAGAAAGGATTTTCTTTTGGTCCTTTTGATCTTGGTCTTGTAGAACCTACTATAAAATTAGGCACCTTGATATGTAAAAATGTAGATTCTTTAATTAATATTGATGGTGAAAGTATTTTCTCTGTGAAAAGACCTGAGTGCACAGGATCACCCTTTAGAATTAACGCCTATCTTACAAATTTTGATGGTAAAGAAATACTGAAGATTGTAAATAATGAATGGGTTACTTCTACATTAAATTGGGACGTTGAAGTTATTGGAGCAAAAATTACGATTCGAAAAAACTCAGGAAATATTTCTCTAGTATTGAGGTCAGAGGCTCCTCACACCCTAATTATCGAAAGACTTGAAATGATGCATCATGGAGTAAAGATTAGCTGTCGAGAAAATGAAGACTTAAAAGTAGTGACTCGAAGTGGTCAAGTTTTGAGCTCTTCATCTATGAGTATATCAGGTTGCAAGGTGGGGTTGGATATATTGGAACACTCGCTTTCAGTAGGTGTTGGCGGTGGTTGTGTGGAAATAAGTAATATGGAAATTAGTTATCAATCTGCAATTAATCGTTACCCTGTACCTTTTAATGAAGTGAAAAAAACTATAAAAAAAGAAAAGATAGGTCGTAACCAACAGTGTCCATGTGGTAGTGGTAAAAAATATAAAAGGTGTTGTGGAATTATATAGTCCAGAGTTTCAGGATATTTATATTGCATTTGATCTTAGGATAAAAATGATGAGCAATGTTTGATCAAGCCTAGTTGCATTGGTTCGTATAGTGAGTCTATATTTTTAAACTATAAATTTTGCTATATTGACCAAAATCAAGGTATAACCTACAGATCACTAGCCCAATTTAAAGGTTGTGCTTCTAGCAATCAATAATGAACCAAACAATCCATCACCCTTCACTAGGATTATATTCTCGTAGCGCCGCAATACGGTCATCAAGTGTGGGGTGTGAGCGGAATAAGTTGGCAATACTAAAGCCTTGCGTTTGTCCAGACGAGATTGCAAATGCTTTCATACTCTCAGGCATTTGATCTGGTCGCTGTGCAGAAGGACGCAGAGCATCAAGCGCACTGATCATTTTTTCGCGGCTGGCAAGTTTGGCCCCCATTTGATCCGCACGGAATTCACGTAAGCGTGAAAACCACATCACGATGGCAGACGCCAAAAACCCAAGCAAAATATCCATCACAATACTGGTGATAAAGTAACCGATACCTGGGCGATCACTGGTGTTTTTAAACACAGTACGGTCCACGAAGCTACCGACAATGCGCGCAAAGAACATCACAAACGCATTGACCACGCCTTGAATGAGGGCAAGGGTTACCATATCACCGTTGGCTACATGACCAATCTCATGCGCCAATACCGCTTCGACTTCATCTTGATTCATATTCTGTAGTAGACCAGAGGATACCGCTACCAGCGCTTTATTCTTATTCCAGCCAGTCGCAAAAGCATTTGGCTGCGAGTTATTAAAAATACCAACCTCAGGCATACCGATGTTTACCGCTTGCGCTTGTTTTGCCACTGTATCGACCAGCCATTGCTCAGTTGGGTTGCGTGCAGATTCTATTACCACCGTACCCGTGGATTTTTTGGCCATCCATTTTGACAGAAATAGCGAAATCATTGAGCCGACCATACCGTAGATACCGCACATAACTGCAAGGCTGACATAATCTAGCCCACCTGCCGTATATACACCGCCAATCCCAAAAAATCTGGATAGTATCCCAAACACAATGCTAAAGACCACGATCACGGCCAAGTTGGTCAATAAAAACAATCCAATACGCATCATGACGCTAATTTCCTATTTAAAGTGTTGGTATGGCCTAGATAGGCGGTTATCTAAGAGGTTTGTTTGCCATGATAGATTTTACTGGGGTTTTGTGTGTCATACTATTTCAATATTGTCAAAATGCTAAAATAATTATGTTGTCCTAGCTATAGTGAGATTTTTTGAGACAATTAGCGAACTAGGTATATATTAGCTCGTTGCCAAGACTGGTTAGCTACAGTACAACATCACCGAAACTATTGCCTATTGATCTAAGTATTAAGTTTTGGTCAACTATTTCTTATTTTGATTTCTCGGAAGATAATGATGACCAAGATTAATCTTTAAAAAATTATAAAAATGCGAACATCTCATGCAACTAGAAATAAATATTATAGACGCCTTCACTGACACTTTGTTTAAAGGCAATTCCGCAGCGGTTATTGTGACAGATACATGGTTAGATGATGCTTTGATGCAGTCTATTGCGTCTGAAAATAACTTGTCTGAGACCGCTTTTATTGTTGCTGATGGCATAGGTGTTTATCATATTCGTTGGTTCTCACCATTGACCGAAATTGACTTCTGTGGTCATGCGACTTTAGCCGCTGCCTATGTATTGTTTAATAAAAATTCAAACGTACAGTCGATTAACTTTTCAGCCAAAGCGGTTGGTATTTTGACAGTCGCAAAAACGGATTCTGGCAAAATGCAAATGGATTTTCCCAATAGAATGCCTGAAAGAATCGATGAGATTCCTGATAGTTTATTAGCAGGTCTATCCATTGTGCCTGCTGAAGTCTATCGTAATACTCAAGCGTATTTCGTCATCTATGATGCTGAATCCGATGTGCTGAATGTCGTGCGTGATAATGAAAAGTTGAAGCAGCTATAGCGCCTTATGATGTAGTGGTAACTTGTCAGGCAACCTCAGAGAAGTATCATGATTATGATTTTATCTCTAGATACTTTTGGCCAGCAAATAGTCGCGGCGGTGTGCTTGACTGTACCGTGGCAGACGATAGAGTGCTTATTTCTGGCAATGCTGTATCATATTTGACTGGATTTATCACCGTTGAGGAGTAGGTAAGTTTGACAGAATTAAAGACCGTTAGCCTGTTTGCGCTGACCGCATTGGCTGAGATTGCAGGGTGTTATTTGCCTTATCTATGGTTACGAGAAGGTAAATCTATCTGGCTATTAATACCTGGCGCGCTGAGTTTGATCGCGTTTGTCTGGCTGCTGTCATTACATCCGACTGCTGCAGGTAGGGTCTATGCGGCCTATGGTGGCGTATATATTTGTATGGCGATTTTATGGTTATGGACGGTCAATGGGATACGACCAACCGTGTGGGACATAGTGGGCTCAGTAGTTGCACTATTAGGAATGGCGATTATTATGTTTGCGCCGCGCAGTGCCTAAAAAAACGAGTGGCCAACTAAAAAAATACCAATCAAACCACTAGGTCAGATTGGCATATTGATACGAAAAATATTAATGTTTACCTAAAATACTACCGTTGTCGTCTTTCTTCGCTTGTTTGGCCGCTTTCTTTTCTTTGGCGGTCAGAAGCGGATTCTTTTTGACATTCTTCTTACTGTCTTGACTTTGCTCATGGTAATTCCTTTGTAGATAACGCATACAACCTGCTAAGCCAATTGGGCTGACTTAAGGTAAGTATGGTGACGACTAACATACATAGCCGCTTACCCAATTGAGTATAAGTTTAAGCGTTGGTAATAGATAGCACTCGCACAATTCGCCTACGATTCAGTTCTCTTGTTTCTTTCCTTTAGCGAAATCATTGCTTTAGCCAAGTTATGCGCTAATCGATTCGTTCAATTAATCATGGTATTCATAAGTGCTTACTTACGGATACATGGCGATTTGCTATAATTAGCCATAAACCGATTCATAAACGCGGCAAACTCTTATTTATTGACATTTAGCACCACTGTGCTCACTGTTTTGGTCACCTTATTATGCGTATACGTAAACTATTCAAATTTGAAAACGCTCACATCGTTCGCAACTGTAGCTCTGAGCGCTGCAAACACTCCATCCATGGTCACAGCTATCAGATTGAGCTGATTTTAGAAGCCACACGTTTAGATCACGGGCAAATGGTTTATGACTTTGGGCTACTAAAATCTTCGATCAAAGACATTATCGACAGCTTTGATCATGCCATTTGTTTTTGGAACAAAGACGATCCTGAATATGTCGCAGCGTGCAAGAAATTTAGCGCACGTTGGATCAGCCTACCAGTATCTCCGTCAGCAGAGCAGTTTTCACGGGTGATTTTCTTTTGGGCGCAAGAAATACTGCGCCAGACGCAAATGCAAAATGGTGAGGCGGATGTCAGTGTGTATTCAGTGATTGCTCATGAAACGGCAACAGGTTATGCGCAGTGTTTTGCTGATGATGTGGCAAACGAGCAAATGGGTAAGCTGGTTTTAGAGGATTTCGAATTTAGTGAACAAGTTCGTGCTGAGTGGACGGACTCTGATCTGTATGCCAAGCTGATTCGCGGTGAAAGCTTCACCAACCCAACGGTGACTATGCAGGTACAGCCAGAGCAAGCACAGGCAGGTTCAGACTGATGCATAATGATCAATCAATAGAAAACAGTGACAGCGTGCAAACTTTGATACTGAACTCTGAGCAAGACACTCAGTTATTGGCTAAGCAACTGGCAGCATTGCCGCTGACGGGTAGTGTGTGGCTGGCAGGGGATTTGGGCGCAGGTAAAACCACTTTAACGCGTTACTGGTTGCATGCTCTCGGTCATACTGGTGCGGTAAAAAGCCCAACGTATACCTTGGTTGAGCCTTATAGCATTGAGCAAAGCAATGGCACGACTAAGCCAGTTTATCATGCAGATTTATATCGTCTCCAAGATCCAGAAGAGCTGTCTTTTATTGGCTTTGATGAGTATTTAGATGAGCCTGAAGCGCTCGTTATCATTGAATGGGCGAGCCGTGCTGATGGTTATCTACCGATGCCAACTTTGTTTATCGATATTACGCAAGTTGAAAACGATGATAAAGGTAATGAAGCACGCCAAGTGCACTTAAGAGTATCAAAAGCAGGCCAAGCGCAAGGTCTGGATTTATCAAAACTTAATATCTAAATCACACCACTTGCCATTCTTTTAAAATATGACATCTATCAATGCCAGATAACCACCACAACACCCGTATCAAAAAACTATCGCCGCTGCTGATTAATCAACTAGCAGCAGGTGAGGTCGTGACACGTCCAGCAGCGGTCGTCAAAGAGCTGCTCGAAAATGCCATTGATGCAGGTGCCACCGATATTGAGATACGTATTACTCAAGGTGGTATGGGCATGATTGAAGTGGTGGATAACGGTGTGGGTATTCATCCTGATGATATGGTGATGGCGATTACTCGTCATGCGACTAGCAAAGTCGCCGATGTTGCGAACTTGCACGGCATTACGACGTTGGGTTTTCGTGGTGAAGCGTTAGCGGCGATGGCTGCTGTGTCTCGTTTGAGCTTAACTAGCAGTCATGATGATAGTGGTATTGGTCGTCAATTGCAGGTGGCTGGAGTATTAGATGATACACCGAAGCTCATACCAGTCGTTCATAATCGCGGCACAACAATCATAGTCAAAGACTTATATTTCAATGTGCCTGCCCGCCGGGGTAATTTAAAATCTATTGCCACTGAATTTGGCCACATCGAGACCATCGTCCGTGAAGTCGCACTGGCGCGAGCTGATGTCGCACTGACACTTTTTCATGACAATAAAAAGCGGTTATCATTGTCTGCAAATGCTACAAACGTTAACGATAATGATGCTAACCGTCTACCGTTGCCGCGTTTAGAACAAGCGACTGGTATGCCATTAACGGACAATGCGCTAGCAGTATCGATAGATCTATCGAGTCTTGTGCAGTCGTCTGTAGCGTACGGCGATAGCACGGTTAATCAGGCAGCAATCAGTGGCTGGTTATGGCCGATGACTGATGAGCAGATAGCATTGCCAAAGCTAATTTATGTGAATGGCAGGCTGGTAAAAGAAGCATTGATTAGCAATCAAATGCGTCAACTGGCTCAGAGTGCTCAGCTAGCAGGTATGGGGTATGCGCTTTATTTTGAGTTGCCAACCCAATGGCTCAATGTCAATGTACATCCATCAAAGCAGCGTATCAAAATCAGTCCGCTAAACAATATCATGGCTCACTTAAGCCATACGATTCGTTCACAGCTAAAAATAGTCAATGCTACGCCAAAGGTTGCTAGCCCCGATAATCCAGAAGTGTCAAAAAAAGACGTCTCTGTAGATACTTTGTCTGACACACATTTGCCCAATGATATGCCTATAGATCACACAAGACAGAGCAGACAAGTGCAAGCTCCTAGGCAGTCATATCAATCTGCCTCAAGCAAATCATTTCCAGATAAATCACTAGCTCAAGAACCAGCACCATCTTATGTCGATGAGCCGTTACAGCAAAGTCGCCATACTTCGTATCGTTCATCCGAAGCGCCTACAGTTTCATCCTTACCAATCTGCTTGGATATTATTAATGATGCAGAGGCTCTTGTTATCGATTCAACCGCAACTGATAAAAACCTACCTTGGCTCTTATTTTATCATCAAGGGCAATGTCTATTAATAAGTACTAAAGACTGGCAGTCAAAGGTAAGCCAGTTGTTTGAATCATCTATATTTAGCAATAAGGTATTTAAAAAAGATAAAATGTCAAACAGTGCTATGGAGATCAATCATCAGCTTACAACAGTAAGCTCGCAAATGACTGCACAAGACTCAGCAGTTTTTGTCGCAGATCTCGCTGATATACTGACAAGAAATGCGATCAAAATCTTAGACAGTCATCGTTTAGTCACACTAATGTTATCTTCTACATCCGAATAAATATCAAGCTGACTACTATTTTAGCCAACTACATATTGAGAAAGGCAATTCTATGCAATATTCGTCTGATAGCGTCTCTACTAATCTGTCGGATAATAGTGTCGTGTGTCTGATGGCACCCACTGCCAGCGGAAAAACAGCATTAGCATATGAATTATACGATACAGGCCGTTTTGAACTGATTTCTGTGGATTCAGCACTGATATATCGCGATATGAATATTGGTACGGCAAAACCAACAGCAGATGAATTAACGCGTTATCCGCATCATTTGGTTGATATTATTGATCCCATGCAAAGCTATAGTGTTGCTGAGTTTGTTGATGATGTAGCACGTCTTATTGATGAGTGTCATGAGCGCAAAAAGATACCGCTGTTAGTAGGTGGCACCATGATGTATTACATGGCGCTACTCGATGGCCTGTCTCCCGTACCTGATAGCGATGACAGCGTACGTGCACGCGTAGAACAATGGCGTCAAGAGGAAGGTATCAGTGCTTTATATGATTATCTTGGCAATGTTGACTCAGTTAGCCATCAGCGTTTGAATGCGACGGATACTCAGCGCATTACTCGGGCAATTGAGGTTTATTTGCAGACAGATAGGCCCATAAGCGACTGGCAGCGTGAGCCAAAACAAGCTTTGGCCCATCATCCAGAACAGCAGTGGCATGCATTGTCAGTGATACCAGACCGCCCGTGGTTACATGCGCGTATCGAACAGCGCCTTGATATCATGTGGCAAGAAGGGTTAGTGGCAGAGGTTGTTGGCTTACTTGAGAAGTACCCGCTGACCCCTAATATGCCGTCGATGCGCTGTGTGGGTTATCGCCAAGTATTGGAATATCTCGTTCGTACGCAGCATCCAGTATTGGATAAAACCCATTTGGACAAAGCGCAATTTTATGAAGCCTTCGCAGACTCTAAAAGCCTAATGGCCATAAATAAGATACAAGGAGAGGGCGTTTACACAAATGCTCAGCCAGATGTATCCTATGCTGAGACCGAAGCGCTTGCTTGTCAGGAAATGCAAAATAAGTCATTATATGCCACAAGGCAGCTAGCAAAACGCCAATATACATGGCTTAGAAAAGTTGCTCAATTGCCTGATGCTGTATCTGAGTTTGATGATGCGGTCCCCAAAGGGATGGTGCTAAAAAACTTTACAACAATGGCACAAGCAAGAGATTATCTTTTTTGAAAACATGCTTTTATCTTATTAACGTGCGTCTTACTTTACGTTTTCAAAGCACGTTATTGATATATAAATAAAGAATCACAATTAGTTTCAAAAATTAGCATGGATAGCTGTTATAATTTGAGATTACTACAGATATAGTAGCCGTCAAATACAGTTGTCTTGGTAGTAGATAGCTATTAACTTTTACAGAAAAAACGCTTGATGAAACAAGTAGTTACTTAATTATTTACAATAATAACGTATTCGCGATAAAGTGGAATAACTTAAGAACAATGAATATTTATTTAGATACGTTTTATAAAGAAAACATATTATTGTATCTACCTTTTAGCCACTATAATTAAATTGACACTTAGAATAATTGGCACTCAAAACATAACTATATAATATTTAGGAGAGATTTCATGTCAAAAGGACAAACTTTACAAGATCCATTCTTGAATTCGCTGCGCAAAGATCGCATTCCTGTCTCTATTTTTTTGGTTAACGGTATCAAGCTGCAGGGCCAAATTGAATCGTTCGATCAATATGTTGTACTCCTCAAAAATACAGTCAGTCAGATGGTATATAAACATGCCATCTCAACCGTAGTGCCAGCTCGTAACCCGCGTAGTAGTACAACCACTACAGGTACTGGCGCTCAACCTCAAGGCTTAGCGCAAACTGGCTATCAAGGTGGTGGCTTTGAGCGTGGCAGCAATCCTGCTGCGGGTGGTTTTGAAGAGCGTGGTTTTGCCTCTAGTCGTAGTGGATTTAATCGCGGAGGGTTTAGTCAAGGTCAAGAACGTGGCTTTGAGCGTGGTAGCTTTGGACAAGGTCAGGAACGCGGTTTTGAGCGCGGCGGCTTTGGACAGGATCGTGGTTTTGATGCATCGACAGACGGTACGGGCTTTGAAGAAAAGCCGGACAACGGATCGAATGATACCAATAGTTAATTAGCTGCACGCATTGAGTGTATTATCCAACTATACATTAAAAGACATGATTTATACGATTAAGACCTGCTAACATAGTGGGTTTTTTTTATATAAATAAGCAGATAGTTACTGTAAAAAATAATGGCTGTCTCCATTATATAAATGGTAGGCCATTATTAATATGAAACAGAGTATAGTAAAATACTAGGTTGATTCATTATAAAAATAGAGCAGATCCATGAGCGATACTACAACTGATTTGACCCATGAGCAATTTATCACAACGGCTATTGACGCGATTAATACTGAGATATCTGCATTAGCATTGTTGACAGAGCAGATAGATGACAGGTTTGCACAAGCATGTGACGTTATTTTGGCTTGTCAGGGTCGAGTGGTAGTAACGGGCATGGGTAAATCAGGATTGATTGGACGTAAAATAGCAGCGACTTTTGCCTCGACGGGTACGCCTGCTTTTTTTATGCATCCTGGTGAGGCAGGTCATGGCGATTTGGGCATGCTGGTCAAAGGTGATGTACTGCTTGCTATCTCGAACTCTGGTGAATCCGATGAGATTAAGATGCTACTGCCAGTGGTCAAACGCTTACACATCCCTCTAATTAGTATCAGCCGAGATAAACGCGGTATGCTGCCACGAGCGGCTGATATTGTTTTGACCCTTGGCCACTCACAAGAGGCTTGTCCGCTCAATCTTGCCCCTACATCGAGTACAACGGCTACCTTAGCGTTAGGGGATGCTCTAGCGGTCGCCTTGGTACATGCTCGTAACTTCACTTCTGAGGACTTTGCATTATCGCATCCAGCGGGCGCATTAGGTCGTCAACTATTGACGCGTGTCGAAGATTTAATGCATACCAAGTCAGAAGACTTACCCTTGATTCACCAACAAGCACCGCTACAGCAAGCACTATTTACGATGTCTGCTGGACGCTTAGGGATGACCGTGGTGACGGATGATAGTGATAAAGTCGTTGGCGTATTTACAGATGGTGACTTACGCCGTGGTCTTGAAAAAGGTATTGATCTACAAACGCCGATGAATGAGGTAATGGTCAGTAACCCACGCCATATCAGTAAAACAATGCGCGCATCGGATGCCTTGAGTGTCATGAATGAAAATGGTATCAGTCAATTACTAATTATTGATGATGAAGATCGTTTAGAAGCAGTCATCACGGTTCATGATCTATTACAAGCTGGTGTAAAGTAATTCATTAATAGTTGATAGAACGATTGGTTTTTCATATAAAATAGTTAGAAAAATATTCGTCAAAAAGAGACAAATAATGCAAGATTTAATAAAAAAAGCCGGACAAGTAAAGCTATTGATCATGGATGTCGATGGGATTTTATCTAATGGTCAAATTATCTACGACGCAAATGGTATCGAAACCAAAGCGTTTTCAGTACAGGATGGCGTCGGTGTTAAGTCTCTAGCGCGTTATGGCATTTTAACTGCTATTATTACTGGGCGTAGCAGCGCTATGGTTGATAAACGTGCAACAGAAATGGGTGTCAATCATGTGGTACAAGGACGGGATGATAAGCTCATTGCACTAAAAGAGTTATTATCGTCTCTTGACCCTGCGCTCAATATTACTGCTGCCGACTGCGCTTATATGGGTGATGACTTGCCAGATATTAAAGCGATGCAAACGGTAGGGTTTGCAGCAACCGTACCCAATGCACACGCGGAAGTCATAAAACGCAGTGATATGGTCACCACTCGAGCAGGTGGTACCGGCGCAGTACGTGAAGTATGTGATCTCATCTTAAAGGGGTACGGACATTATCAAGACTTTATTGCACATTATACGCTTGATGAAACTCAAGCTCAGGATGAACTGTCGTGAATACACGTGTTCTCATTATATTAGCGTTGATTATTGCTGGTATTGCGGGCTGGTTTTTCCAGCAACAAGGGGATGTGTCGCCACCAGTCAATATCGAGACGACAGATGTCGATTATGAAGCCACTGATATCAAAGCAGTTCAGACAAATGAGCAAGGTGAAACTGAGTATGAACTTACTGCTGAGTCTTTAACGCATAATCCTGAGACCAATCAGGATGAGATGTCAGGCATCACGATGAATTGGGAGCCGTCAACAGAGCAGCGCTACCGTATTCAAGCAGGTAGTGCAGCCATCAGTCAGCAAACAGGGGAGTTGAGCTTATCAGGTGGCTTTACACTGGTTAGCGAAGGTAATAAAGAGGCGTCTGATATTGAGCCAATCAAAGTGACTGGTAGTACCCTAAAAGGCAATACAAAGTCTGGTCAAGTGTATAGCGATGAGCCCGTCAAAATTGAACAAGGGATGAATCGTTTTGAAGCATCCAGCATGACTGCCAATCTGGAAACGGGTGAATATGAGTTTGGGCAAGTTGCTGTCGCTTTTACGCCCGCTGATCGTCAAGACAAAGCATTATTTTAAACTAGCGTTTTCTACTACATTAAAACAGCAGCCATCATGAAGTTTGCAAATCCTATCAACAATTATGAAACGAGTTATTATATGAAATCTAAATTTTTGCCTACTTTATGCGCATCAATCTGCTCACATAAGCTACGTGTTGTTCCAACGTTTATGTTGTTAGCCCTACCATTGTATGGCCATGCACTGCCATCAGATGCCAATCAGCAAATCAAACTGCTAGCGGACAAGGCCACTTATAGTGAGCGTACTGGCGTCACTAGTTACTCAGGTAATGTCATTATTACTCAAGGCACTTTTAAAATGACTGCGGACAATATCACAGTCAATCTCTCGCAGCAGCGCAGCATTAATTCAGCGGTAGCGACGGGTCGTCCAGCAACTATGCAGCAGGTTGTGACGCAAGAAAAAGGCTTGGCAAAAGGTCAGGCAAATAAGATTGATTATAACGCGGTATCTGGCATTATCACTCTAACAGGAAATGCCAAGCTGGTTCAGAATGGGGCAAGTTTTGCCGGTAATGTTATTCGTTATAGTCTAAAAGCAGGTGATGTAGAAGCGACCGCTGGTGGTAATCAGCGAGTAGAGTTGGTATTTCCACCAAATAATAATACCAACCAAAGTGGCGTTCGCTAACCTAGCCAACCAAAGCATGAATAGGTTTTTGGTAGTATACGAATATCGTGAAAGCAAGAGTAAGCTATGAGTGACAATAAAAATATAGATTCTTCAGTATCAAATAGCAATACGGCGCCTGTCGCTCGCTTGACTATGCAAAATTTGGGTAAACGTTACGGCAAGCGCTGGGTAGTCAAAGATGTCTCGTTTTCTGTTGAGCAAGGCCAAGTTGTTGGACTGCTAGGCCCGAATGGTGCTGGTAAAACGACCAGTTTTTACATGGTGGTGGGACTGGTCAATATGGATAAGGGCCGTGTCACTCTAGGAAAAATGGATCTGTCTAAATACGCTATGCACGAGCGTGCTCGTGCTGGTATTGGTTATTTGCCGCAAGAAGCGTCGATTTTCCGTAAATTATCTATCGAAGACAATATATTGGCGATTTTGCAGACTCGTACAGAATTAAGTAAAGCTGAGCAGCAGCAAGAGCTTGAAAAGCTGATTGGCGAATTTCATTTAGAACATGTACGTACCTCACTTGGAATGAGTGTGTCAGGCGGCGAGCGTCGTCGCTGTGAAATTGCTCGTGCGCTAGCGGCGGATCCTAAATTTATCTTATTGGATGAGCCATTTGCCGGTGTAGACCCCATTTCTGTTGGCGATATCAAGGATGTTGTTTTGACACTGAAAAATCGTGGTATTGGTGTCTTAATCACTGATCACAATGTTCGTGATACGTTAGCCATCTGTGAAAAGGCTTATATTGTTTCAGAAGGGGCTATCATTGCCGAAGGTACTTCATCGGAAGTCTTAGAAAATGATCTGGTCAAATCTGTTTACTTAGGTAAAGACTTTCAAGTATAGCCCGCTGTGCTAAATCATTTTTTACTCATATTCTTATCTACACGAACTGCTGATTTTAGCATTGCAACTAACTGATAAAGCCAGCAGTCAACATTTTCATTATATTTAGAATAACCTACGCTTAACGCTCTCCCTTCTATCAGATACAGCTTTCGATACTCACAACTGGCTGATCGCGACAAACACTCTTACATTCCTACTCATCAAAGAGCGTACGATATTTTATTCATTATTCTCGACTAATCATCTGGATAAGGCTCATCATTTATGGCAAAAAATAAAAGCAGTTATGTCTGTCAGAATTGCGGCGCGCATTTTGGCAAATGGGCAGGGCAGTGTACAGATTGCGGCGAATGGAATAGCTTGGTAGAAGCGCCAAATGTCAGTATGCCGCATCACAATAAAAATACCGCCAAGCCTAATGCCGGCCGATCCACTTCTCGTAGTACTGCTGCACCAGTTGGTAACTACTCTGGCACTCACAGCGCAGTTATGCCACTTAACGCAGTCAGTGTGACGCTAGACACACGCTTGCCAACAGGCATTAGCGAGTTTGATCGTGTGCTGGGTGGCGGATTGGTAGCTGGTTCTGTCGTACTAATCGGTGGTGACCCGGGTATTGGTAAGTCAACCATATTGTTGCAGACAGCGACTAATATGGCACGTGCCGATTCTTTGGCAGGTAGCGCGCTTTATGTGACTGGCGAAGAGTCACTTGCACAAGTAGCTATGCGTGCCAAACGCTTAGATTTACCTGCTGATAGACTTCGCGTACTCGCAGAAACCAATGTAGAAACCATTTGTGCGGCCTTGACCCAAGAGCAGCCAGCCATCGCTATTATTGACTCTATCCAGACTATTTATACTGACGCCATCAATTCTGCACCAGGCGGCGTCAGTCAAATCAGAGAGTCTGCCGCGATCTTAACGCGCTATGCAAAGCAAACAGGTACAGCGCTATTTTTAGTGGGACATGTGACGAAAGAAGGCACTTTAGCAGGCCCACGTGTACTTGAGCATATGGTCGATACGGTATTGTATTTTGAAGGTCAGTCTGACTCACGTTTTCGGATGATTCGTGCAGTCAAAAACCGTTTTGGTGCGGTTAATGAGCTGGGTATTTTTGGCATGACTGACATGGGACTCAAAGAAGTTGCCAACCCATCAGCGATATTTTTGAGCCGTTATGATAAGCCCGTTGCTGGATCTGTTGTTATGGTTAGCCGTGAAGGGACTAGGCCATTACTGGTTGAAGTGCAAGCGTTGGTGGATGACTCCCAAGGACAGCCTAGACGCATGGCGTTGGGTTTGGACTTCCAGCGTTTGTCCATGCTACTAGCAGTGATGCATCGTCACGGTGGTATTCATACCAGTGGACAAGACGTCTATGTCAACGTTGTTGGTGGCGTCAAAGTCATAGAGACTGGATCTGATTTGGCAGTGTTGTTGGCATGTGCCTCAAGCATCAAAGAAAAGCCATTACCATCGTCATTAGCAGTGTTTGGTGAGGTCGGTTTATCTGGTGAAATCCGTCCAGTACCGAATGGTCAAGAACGCTTGAAAGAAGCAATGAAGCATGGTTTTAAACATGCGATTATTCCAAAGGCCAATGCACCTGCTAAAGGAGCTCCTCAGTTTAAGGGTATCAATGTGATTGCTGTTGAACGTCTTGACGATGCCATCGAAAGTGCGTTTGAGTTATAACCAATCTTGAAAAGTATAGTCAATTCCACCTAAAAGTGTTATAAACTAATTATCAAATTCAATTGTTATTATAAAGACCATGACTTACTCACTAGATTTTCGTATGCAAGTACTAAAAAGCTTAGACGAGGGTATGACCTTGAACCCTATTGAAAAGAAATGGGCACAAGTAAAGTTTCTACGCCAAGGCTGGTTGGAAAACGACTTATCCAAGTTGTTTTATGATGTTTGTCCTAACCATAACAATTTTATTTTGAACTGACTATATAAAAAGATTTGATCAAAAAAGCCCTTAACTCATGATAAGTTAAGGGCTTTTTTATATGCTATAAGTTTTAAAACTAAGGTCCTGAAACACGCTCAATAGCGACATTACCGACACCTTTATTAGTGATACCTAGGCGCTTAGCTGCACCATACGATAAATCTAATACGCGGTTGCCATGGAATGGACCACGATCGTTCACTTTTACTACAACGCTTTTACCGTTAGTTTTATTAGTGACTTTAACATAGCAGTTGAGTGGTAATGAGCGATGTGCTGCCGTCAAACCATTCATATCAAAAGTTTCACCACTAGCAGTTTTACGACCATGAAACTTACGACCGTACCAAGAGGCAAGACCAGTTTGCTTAAATTTACTAACAGAATTAGAGGCTACTGCGGTTAGACGCTCTAACACATCTTCATCATTAGTGACTTGAGTGGTATCACTCGCTAATAGTGAACTACTAAGTGCTAATGAAGTAGGCTGACGTGCTGATTTGACCAAACTTGATGCACCATCATGCTGACGGCTAAGCTCACCAAGTACACGATCGATATGGGAGGCGTTATCTTGTGAAATCATCGCAAGGGAGGTTTTTGCTTCTACAGCATTTACATTTGTAGCAACTGCAGAGCCAGCGAATAAAACTGCCGACATTGTAAGTAAACCAGATAAACGCTTATTCATAAATACCTCTATAACTTATACACCAAAACCTAACTCTAAATTTTTAGATTGAGTATGACAGCGTTAGACCAATCTAACAGTGAATCAAACTCTAGAATCTTTATATTAATCTATTGTTTTGATAGCGATTAATATTTAGGGCGAGACTCTTACAGGTTTCAATATATGGTAATTTTTCATTTTATGATCATAAGTAGCGGTAGTAATGACCGTAGTTACTTAGAACATGCTTAAATGATAGTCAGCGATATTCATTGAGTACTTATTTTTAACTTAGAGAGTAAGTACCAATGTCACTATATGTCGTATCTATAAAACTTCCGATATACAAACTTTCTGATATTGCTAAAGTAATGAAGGGTTTAAAAGTTTTTGCGTGATGCTTTGTTATTAAACCGTTAATTAAGTAGTGTATTTGAAAGTCTGAAATCTACAAGATGCTAACTATACGACCAATCTACAACCAAAGTATAATTAAATGCAAATTTTGTTAGTGGCTATGTACGGGTTATGTATCAAAGTACAGTAAAACGAGGTTAACGCAATTTTTTGTAAAAAACAAGAAATAAAATATTTCAGCCTTGATTTGCAATTCATTTTGGTTAAAAAAATCACTGCTAATGACAGTATGATACAAGTAATTAAATAACAATACTTTATGTCTCATGACAGCATTTTGATAGGCTGGTCATGAATGGGGATTATGTAGTATCTATTAAAAGTAACAAAATATTAATAGTAGCAAAATCGCTGATACTTTGATTTAATCTAAACTTTGTTGTCATTAGTCATGCGAGAGTGCTTTATTTTATGCTCAGTGTTTTTGAGAGATATAAATGATGTGTGTTTGTCATATTTCAATGATAATTTACTAATGTTTTATATATAAGGTATTGTTTATCAGTGTTTTTAACCAGATTTGTGAGTGTGAATCGACATCAATAAGCCAAAACCTGCCATCAAAGTCACGATAGCGGTACCACCATAGCTGATGAAAGGAAGGGGTACGCCAACAACAGGTAAAATACCGCCAACCATACCGACATTGACGAATATATAAACGAAGAAAGACATGGCAATAGCGCCCGCAAGCAGCCTGCTATAAATGTCAGGATGGGTGAAAGCGATATACAAGGCACGCGACAAAAGGCAAAAGTAAATAAACATCAGCAGCATGACACCTAGTAAACCAAATTCTTCAGAAAAAGCTGCAATAATAAAGTCAGTATGACCTTCTGGTAAAAAATGCAGATGCGACTGTGTGCCTTCTAAATACCCTTTGCCAGTGAGCCCGCCTGACCCAATGGCGGTCTTTGATTGGATAATATTCCACCCAGCACCTTGTACATCGGCTTCAGGATTGAGTAAGGTTAGGACGCGCGTACGCTGATAATCATGCAACAAAAAGTTCCAAGCAAACGCAATAAAAGGTATCGCTAAAATCACAGCAGCAGAAATCAGACGCCAAGACAGACCCGCCAAGAACAGCACAAAAATGCCACTAGCAGCGACTAAAAGCGAAGTGCCAAGATCAGGCTCTTTTGCAATCAGCAATACAGGAACGATAATCAATGCCAGAGTGATGGCAATACTGGACGGTGATGGCGGAAGATCACGCTTGGACAAAAACCAAGCACACATCATCGGCATACCAAGCTTCATAAACTCAGACGGCTGCACACTACCAAACCCAGGTAAGTTGATCCAGCGCTGAGCACCCATACGCACTTCACCAATGATATCAACCAATACCAATAATATAAGACCCAATACATAAAACACAGGCGTAAAGGTACGGTAAAGGCTTGGCGGTATTTGTGCCATCGCAAACATTACGGTGAATGCCACACCGTAACTTACCATTTGACGTATGACCATGCCGATGTCTTGACTGGCAGCACTATATAAAATCGTCAGGCCAATGCAGCAAACCGTTAACAAAAGCAAGGTCAACCACGGATCGATGTGAATACGTTGCCAGATCGTCGGTGCATGACCTTGGCCTAAGTGATGGCTCTGACGTGAAAAACGGTATTGCGGGTTAGAAGACATAGGCAAAGTTTGGCTAGCAGTTGGAGTAAAAGGGAGAGGTTATCTAAGCTGTCTTATATAAAATATGTGATGAGTATTTGACGGTCTCTATTCTAATAGAAGCTCACGGACAAAAAAACAAGCAGATACTTAACATCTAGGCAATAAAGTCACGTAATTATAAAAGTGATAAGGATAAGTGTTAATTACGAATATCCTGCCTCAGATTAGAGGCGATAGTTTAGCCTGCTTGCTGAAAATTTGATAGTATCGATAAAACGTTTTTAGCGGTAGATTCCTGCAATGATAAAATCAAAAAACCATAACTATGGACAAATCCAGAAGCCTATTCTTGCACTGGTTGTTTGTATGAGTAGCATCAGTGTTCATGCCGCTATCATCAGTGATAATAGTGAACGCCGTATCGAAGTGCGTCAAGGCAGTGGCGACACTAGCAATGCTTATATATCGCCTTCTAACAATGTCTCTAGTCAGCGCCCTGGTGTCACTATGTTAAGTGGCGCAAATGCATCAAATGGCGATAGTATGCAAAGCTTGATTGCACAAAAGCAGCGTGATTTTGAAATTGATGCCAGTCTGTCTATCGAGGAAAACAAACGCGTCAATGTGAATCAACGAAGACCGACTTATAATACAACTTACCGTAATAACAGCTACAGCACAACGAATAACACCTATAATAGTGCTAATAACGATCTTACGAGCATGGACTTTAATGCATGGCTCAACAGCAATAGTTACCGTGCCAGGCAAGTAGCCGAATATCAGCGCTATTTGAACGCACGTGTGGGTGCACAAAATGTACCACCACTGTCTCAGCTACTTACCACCGCGCGCAGCTGGGACAAATGCGGTTATGAGCCTTATCAGCTGCCACCGCGAGAGTTGTGGGCCAATATCGTGCCAACACTACACCTCTATAGTGAGCTAAAAAATCAAGGCATTTTGCCTCTAAGTACTGAGATACGCTCGGTGTATCGTAGCCCTGGGCTGAACGACTGTGCTGGCGGTGCTGGCAGTAGCAAGCATATGAATGCAAGTGCCATGGATATTTGGGTGCCAGAGTACGAAGACAACCTATGGCGGCTTAGTACGATGCAGGATGGCCTGTGCCAGTTTTGGCAATATCAAGGACAGTCTTACAACTTTGGCTTGGGTTTATATGCCACAGGTGCGATTCATCTAGATACCGATGGTTATCGTAAATGGGGTTTTAACCATACCAGTAGTAGCTCTTATTGTCGCTATTAGATAGCTAAGGGTTAACGCGTCATAAGCAAGCGCACACTCAAATTAGTGACAATAAAAAAACGAGAAACAGTATAATATCGCTTATAAATTTTACAGCTAAATGATTAGTAGGATGAGCTGGCTAGACGCGCAAGTTCACCAAAAAAATGTTTGGAATTTAATATTTATGTTCTAATATGAATATTTTCATTTACTATCTTTATATCCTTATCACTCTTCAAGGAAGAAGATTATGGTTATTATAAGCGGGATTTATGACAAAGCAGCATTCAGCAGTTGCAAGATGCAGTAAATCGAATGAAAGGAAACAACGTTTTTTTCGCTCAAAATATATTTACACCACGTTAATAGGAATGGCATCATTTTCCATATTATTGGTGAGTGCCTGCAGTCCAGAACCCTATCCTGAAAACAGCTCGCTGGTGACAGATAAAACTGCGCTAACACGTGATAGCATCGCACAAAATTCTGAAAACATTGAAGACAGTATTAGAAACTCTTATGCTCGTTTGGCCTCAGAGCGCGCTGATGTATGCCCAAAGTTGATAGAAGAACAGGGTAGTCAGGTTATTGAGCGCGTTGCAGAAGTAATGGTAAACGATTATTGTGACTATTTCCTATATCCTCGAGAGGGTCAGCATATTTCAGTCGCCACCAACAATCGCCAAATCGAAGCCTTACTTATAGTTCCCGCGCTACATAACTTTGCTAATGGTGGTTATAAGGTCATGTCTTACGACAAGCATATCATTCGACTGAGCTATAATGGTGCCACCTATAAGCCTCAAAACCTCAATTACGACATCGTAATGACCATTTCTGATAACTCTGATAAAGAGTATTCGTAGTCTTTTTTGATAGCACAAGTCAGTCACAAGATAATAAGCACATGAGTGATGAGTCGGGCATACTGAATCGCTCATCACTCACGCTATTTGTTATCTAACTGAGTGAATTTAACCTAGCTTATTTCCCTCTTGTTATTTGGTCGTTTTTGTCGTAGCTTCTATCCCCTTCCAAGGATCGTCTTGCCCAACTGTCACGATTAAAAAGTTATCCGGATTTAAGGTATCGCGCAGCGTTTTGTTGACCCCTGACAGCGTGACTTGATCAATACGGTTGACATAATCGGCCAAGTAAGTGTTTGGCAATTGATAGAAATTCATCATTCCTAACAACCCATTGATCCCTGCGTTACTTGCAAAACCCATCGGGAAGCTATTTTTGAGATTGTCTTTGGTCAGGCGTATCTCGTCCTGAGTGACTCCTTTTTCTAACGTGTCATCGATAACCGCTAAGCTTGCATCGATTGCCGCACGTGCTTTGTCATTACGTGTCGAAAAGCCAATCTGATAAGGCCCGCGTGCTAGCATCGGATTCATTGATCCTGAAATACCGTAGGTGTACCCGAGATTTTGTCTAATCTCAGTCATCAAACGGGCATTAAAGTCACCACCTGCCATTACCTCGTTACCAACCGCAAAATTGGTTTGCTGCTGCTGGGCTGTTGGATTGGTTGCACGTTTACTGCCTAATTGTCCCATCAATACGGTAGTTTGGGTACTTGGGAAGGGAATATGAATGTGCTGTGATTTAGTGAGAGGTTTAGGCTCAGGTAAATCAGCGGCAGCTTGACCAGCAGATAGTTTAGTCGTGATATCTTCAGCCAGTTTTTTCGCCTGTACCAAGGTCAGATTGCCTGTCATAGCGATAGAGGCATTTGCCGCCACTAAATACCGATTTTTAAAGTCTATCAGCTGTTGCTTCTGGATAGTTGGCACGCTCTCTAGCGTACCGACTGAGGGATGAGCGTAAGGATGACTGCCGTATAAAGCCTTATCAAAGGCAATACTGGCAAGACTGCCAGGGTCTTGTTTTTGCTGCTGTAAGCCAACGAGTAATCGTGACTTGTTACGTGCTAATACCTCGTCATTAAACGTAGGCTCACTCACCATTTGCGTCATCAAATCAACAGCTGGTAACAGGTGTTTATCGTCTGATAAGCTGCGTAGCGAAACAATGAACATATCCTTATAGGCACTACTGCCCAGATTGATGCCTAGTGTTTCAACAGCACGCGTGAACGCATCTTCATCTAAGCTTTTGGAGCCCTGCTCAAGCATCGTTGCGGTCATGTTGGCGATGCCAAAACCGTCTTTACTGATGCTGCCATCACGGGCACTACCAGCATTGAAACGTAAGTCCACATCGACGATCGGTAAGGCTGTGGTCTGAACGAACATGACAGGAACGCCAGCTTTGGTCTTAAACTCTTGAATCGTTGGCACTGTGACTTTTAAAGATTTGGCATCATCGATACTGGTAAGTTTAGATAAAGCTGCAATCGGCGCACTTGCATCAACAGCAGTAGGGGCTCGGTAATCTTCAGCGCCTGTAGTGTCGGCTTGGGCAGTATTAGCCAATATACTCAACGCAAAAACTATGCTGGTACTAAGGTATGATAGCTTTTTTAATGGGAGATTAGATGATGTAGAGGGCAAAGCATTACTCAAAGATTTGTGTGTTGCTTGAGAGTTATATTTATTCTGAAACATGATGTTCTTCTTATTAAGAATACGGTTATATCGTCGCTTTTATGAAACGTTCTGATAACAGGCAGTATTTATTGTGCTTTGGTAGTGTTCTCTTTCGGGGGCACAATATGCATCACCGTTAAGTTGTCCTTAACCAAATACTTCTTACTGGCAGCCTGAATGTCAGCGACACTGATACCATCTAGTTTGGTTGGTAACTTAGCAAGTAATCTGTCATCTAGCCCGATAGACTGTAGTGAGCCGATCATACGTGCTTGTCCTTCCATGCTATCTTGTGCATATACTAGGCCAGTGACGGCATTGGTCTTGGCGCGACTGATTTCATCGGCAGCAATGGGATCGGTTTTGAGTTTTTCTATCTCTGATATTATGGCTTGTTGCGCTTGCTCTAAACTGACACCTTCACGTGGTGTCGCTTGAATCATAAATAGCCCATCGCCGCGATCTAACAAATCGTAAGAAGTACCAACCGTGGTCAGTAGACCTTGCTCACGTATCAATCGACTCTCCAAGCGTGCAGATAGACCGCCATCGAGTACGTCTTGAGCAAGCGAGAGGGCGTAAGCCTGTTTTTCATTGTTTGCGCCTGCTGTCACTAGGCTAGGTACGTTGTAACCCATAAGTAGGACGGGCACTTGCACCGCTTGCTCAGAGTCTACTTTTTGATAACCACGAAAGCCTTTTTGAGTGACAGCGTTACGCTTAGGTACGTTGCTTGGCGCCAGCTCACCAAAATAGCGTTTGACTTGAGTGAGTACTTCTTGTGGTTGCACATCGCCGACGATGACTAAAGTAGCATTATTGGGTGCATACCATGTCTTGTACCAGTCTTTTAGATCCGAGAGTTTGATGGATTCTAGCTCACTCATGGGCCCAATGACAGATTCACCCTTTGGACTGTTAGGCAATGCTAGCAAACGAAATAATTCGTAAGCTTTGGCAAGGGGATTGTCATCAGTACGCTGACGTCGCTCTTCCATGACGACTTGGTGCTCTTTGGTAAACTCTTTGTCATTGAAGGTGAGGTTTTTCATTCGATCTGCTTCAAGCTCTAACGCCAACGGCATACGATTGGCAGGAAATAGCTCGTAGTAGCCCGTATAATCATAGCTGGTAAAAGCATTGTTAACCCCGCCAAACTTGGCAATCAACCGCTCGTAATCATCACTTGAAACATCAGGAGTGCCTTTAAACATCATATGCTCAAGTAAGTGAGAGATGCCGCCTTTATCCAGCGGCTCATCTGCCGAGCCCACCCGATACCAAATCTGGGTCATGGCGACGGGTGCACGGTGGTCTTCTTTTATGACCACTTTTAGGCCATTTTCTAACTGGTATTCATGTCGACCTGACATATCCATTGTCAAAGCAGAGGGCTTTGCCTCATCAGTTGTTTTATTTTTACTAAATGCGCTTTGAGATGACCCATCTGTCGTGACCGTATTTTTTGTAGTGGTAGTCGTGCTAGAAGGTAATGCGGTGGTTTGACAGGCAGAAAATAATGTTGCCACCGTTAGAGCACAGGCGATACGTAATGGCGTAGTAGTGAGCGTTGAAGACAATGGCATGGTATGGTCTACTTATATAAAATAATGACTGAAGTGATGGACGTAATCATAGCAATACAATGCATCACAGTGATGTCTGTGTGCCAACCATGACACTAGCGGTCGGTCTAATATCTTGCGTCGTATTGCAACCTGCCACAGATAATACAGTTGTCGTTAGCAAAATCGCCACACTGATATTGGCAATGCTTTTATAGTGTTTAGAGAGTGATGACATAAGCGTTTCCTAATAAGAATTTTTAGATGAGTCTTGGTAGAGTAGGCGAAGTCTTGCAAGGAACAAGTCAGAATTTTGTGTCCAAACCTTAAGCAAAACTCTCTCAAATCATTATGTGATTTTTTGAGCAGATAATTTTTGACGACAGTCTACTATGGTAAGGGCTAAGCGCGACTTGAATTATGCTAAAATAGGCTAAAGTCCATGGTCATATAGCTGGCAAGCTTATGACAATCTAAAAATCCATTTACAATAAACAAATAATTAATAGCGATAACTTTTAGGGCAAACTTATGAATAACCCAAACAATAGCAACCGTGTGGTCATCAATCTTGATGATGGTCTCGATGATTTAGATGACGATGATATTACCTTACCCAGTCTACCGGTGCAATCGGTGCCAATCATTGATGAAACAGAGCGTGCTGCGCTACAAAGGGATAATACGGCAAATCCAGATGTCTCAAACAATCAGGCAGCAGAAAATATTGCTTTGGCCACGCCAATTGTTATGACAGAAGAGCATAACGTCCCTAAAGGTGCCTCTGAGAGCTTTTCAAGTGCTAAAGAGACAGGCACTACGAGCAAACCTAGCACTGCGACAACCATTCCTGCCATGCCATTACAAGAGCAACTTGGGGATACACCAAGGGTAAGTCCAGTCGCTAGCAGCAATACCCAAGCAGCCACGCCACAAGAGCCTGCTGCAGAGCCACCAGAAAATAAGAAAAAAGGCAGCTGGTTTAACCGTATGAAGACGGGGCTGAGTAAGTCACGTAAAAATTTGGCCGAAGGGATGGTCAGCATACTTATCGGTGGTAAAGAGATCGATGACGAGCTGTTAGAAGAGGTCGAAGATCAGTTATTGGTTGCTGATATCGGCGTTAATGCAACCAACCGTATCATCAAGAACCTGACCGAGCAGACTGCCCGTGGTGACTTGATTTATGCTCACTCACTCTATAAAGCCTTGCAAAGTGAGCTGGTTGATATCCTAACGCCTAAGGTTGAGCCGCTGGTGATCGATACCAGCAAAAAACCATTTGTTATCTTAGTTGTGGGTGTCAATGGTGTTGGCAAAACCACAACCATCGGTAAGCTCGCCAAGCGCTTACAAGGTGAGGGTAAATCAGTCATGCTAGCGGCAGGGGATACTTTTCGCGCGGCTGCCACCGAGCAGCTACAGATTTGGGGCGAGCGTAATCATATCCCAGTGGTGGCACAAGGTCATGGCTCTGATAGTGCTTCTGTCATTTTTGATGCGATGCAATCTGCCAAAGCAAAAAATATCGACGTACTCATAGCAGATACCGCTGGCCGTCTACAAAACAAGACACATTTGATGGCAGAGTTAGAGAAAGTGGTGCGCGTGATGCGTAAAGCTGATCCAAGCGCTCCGCATGAAGGTATGATCGTACTCGATGCTGGCACGGGTCAAAATGCCATTAACCAAGTTGAGCTATTTAACAAGATTGTACCATTGACAGGTATCACCATTACGAAGCTAGATGGTACGGCAAAAGGTGGCGTGGTGTTTAACATTGCCGAAACGACAGACGTGCCTATCCGCTATATTGGTGTGGGTGAGTCGATTGATGACTTGCGCGCCTTTAGTCCGAAACAGTTTGTCGCCGCTTTGTTTGAGACAGATGACAAAGAGTAGAACCGCTATTTGTAACGGCTAAACAATCTTTAAAATAATTTGGAAATCAAAGCCATGATAGTGACCGAAGCATCTTTTGGATCGTATCGATTAACGCTCATTGCCCGTCTCGATGAGCATGACCAGCCTGTGCTCGTTGAAGCCAACTGGCTGCTGCCCGGTAATACTTGGCACAGCTCAAAATCTGTCCCCAAGCTTAAAAAATATTATGGCCTGACAGATGAAGACTTTACCTTTATAGACAGCAATAGCCTAAGCATGAAAGAGCCTACTCAAGCTTTACTGATAGAAACGATTTTCCAACTCAAAGATTATGCTGCTGGTAAACGCAAGACATTGGACTTGCCCTTAGATTTTTCTATGGGTACTGAGTTTCAACAAAGCGTATGGCGGGCACTACAAGAGATTGGCTATGGCGAAACCATCAGCTATGCCACCCTCGCGCAGCGTGTTAATAGCCCGAAGGGGTTCCGCGCGGTTGCACAGGCTAATGGCAAAAATCCTTTTAGTATCATTGTGCCTTGTCACCGAGTGATTGCAAGCGACGGTAAGCTTGGCGGTTATACAGGTGGATTAGATAAGAAGGAATATCTGCTGGCGCTTGAAGGGGTTAGGTGTAGAACGTAAAGATAAATATAACGCTTCAACTATTGAATGAGTGAGCAGAAAAAAGCACCAAACCGACAATTGATTGGTGCTTTTTCTGGGGGTGTTCTTGCCAGTATTTAGTTATTAAGCTGGCTATCCCTCAAGCTGCGCCATGACGTCAGCAGAGAAGTTCACGTTAGTATAAACTTCTTGCACATCATCCGCATCTTCTAACATATCGATCATCTTTAGGATTTTTTCAGCATCTTCCACATTGTCGATTTCAGCCGTGGTAGATGGTGACATGGTGACTTCAGCATTGTCAGAGACAAGACCAGCAGCGTTAAGCGCGTCTTGAACTTGACCGAAAGTTTCCCACTCAGTGATGACAAGCAAGCTTTCACCATCGTTTTCGATATCAACGGCGCCCGCATCTAGTGCCACCATCATGACTTCATCTTCTAGGCTTACATCATTAAAAGTGATCTCGCCGCGTTTGGTAAACAGATAAGCCACTGAACCTGAAGTACCAAGATTGCCATCACATTTGGTAAAGGCGTGACGGACTTCACTGACCGTACGATTGAGGTTATCAGTCATGGTTTCGACCAGTACCGCTACACCGCCGACACCGTAGCCTTCGTAACTGACTTCTTCCATTTTTTCATTATCACCGCCGCCTGTACCACGGTCGACAGCACGGTTGATCGTGTCGCGAGTCATATTGACTGATAGCGCTTTTTCGATAACAGCACGTAAGCGCGGGTTTTTGTCAGGGTCGGGGTCGCCTTGTTTGGCAGCTGAGACGATTTCACGAATAATTTTGGTAAATATTTTACCTTTTACTGCATCCTGACGGGCTTTACGGTGTTTAATATTTGCCCATTTTGAATGGCCTGCCATATAACATCCTTAAGGTTTACGTATTATTTTTTATGTGCAAGAAGGCGATGAATTACAGCCTTCGATGTCTGATCACCTTGTTTTATACTATCATTATTTTGTCTATATCAGGTAATAGCGCTACTTGCACGTTAACGATTTGTATGTTGTTGAGAGTGCTTTTTTGCTACACTGTGGCAAATTATAGATTGTATTCACTGTGATAAGTGAGCAATATTATAAACCAGTTTTAACTATTTTGACCAACTTGCCCTTATCCATCACATTTTAAGTCATGGAACGCTATCAAGCCATTGATTTTATAAAGTTACTGATTCTATGAAGCGACCAACTGCTGAAGCCCTAACACACTTGCGTAACCGTACGCATATTATTATTGAAGGTACAGATACCCGTTTGGGTAAGCTCTTTGATATTGTATTATTGATTGCGATTTTGACCAGTGTGGCTGTCGTCATGCTTGATAGTGTGTTGTACATGCGCTTGCAATATGGCACGTTGTTTTTTTATGCAGAGTGGTTTTTTACGATTCTATTTACCATTGAGTATGCACTAAGGTTGTTTTCAGCACCCAATCGCTTGCGCTATGCGTTTAGTTTTTTTGGCATAGTGGATTTGTTGTCTGTTTTGCCAAGCTATCTCAGCTTACTATTTGTAGGTGTGCAGTATCTACTTGTCATACGAGTGCTACGTATCTTACGTGTATTCCGTGTCCTAAAACTTAAAGCCTATATGCAACAAGCAGGTTTTTTGGCTTCTGCACTCAAAACCAGTCAGCAGAAAATTACCGTTTTCTTCTTGTCGCTTGTGCTATTGGTAACCATCTTTGGTTCAATCATTTACGTAGTAGAGGGGCCTGAGAACGGGTTTACTAGTATTCCATTGTCTATCTATTGGGCGGTCGTCACGATGACGACAGTTGGCTATGGTGATATGTCGCCCAAGACGCCGTTAGGCCAAGCAATTGCAACCATGGTTATGATCACAGGTTATTCGATTATCGCTGTACCGACAGGTATTTTTACCTCTGAGCTGGCTCGTAATATGCGTCCGCAGCTTAATCCTGTCACTTGTCCGAACTGTGGTAAATTCGGTCATGCAGTGGGCGCAGACTTTTGCGATCGCTGCGGGCACGCGCTCCACATTTAATGACAGGTTTGACTGTTATTGCCAATTGATCGCTTATTATACGTCAATGTACTCATCAACGAGCGGCGAGAGGTCAGTCTCAACGCCAAGATTGACCAGATTCCAGTACTGTCCAGATACGGTACGGTCTAACATCATGGTGGTGGCAGAGGGCTGAAACTGACCGAAGTATTTTAATGAAGTGCGCATTTGGGCAATCACCTCATGGTGTATTTGACTGCTACCAAAATCAAATGGCCCTTCTTGGTATGGGCGGATAGATAGTGGTTTTAGACCAATAGATAGCCATTTTTCATAAAACTCGCCAGGGATGTTTTTATCATCATCACGGCGAATATCTAAGGCGACAAGGTCTTGCTCAAGCGCGGTCACATCGCCTTTGATAGCATGCTTGGCAAAACGACGGAATAGTTGGACCTCGCTATCACTGTAACTACGGATACCGCCGAAGTCATACGCCACAACACTACCATCCTGCCGAAAAGCAAAGTTGCCTGGATGCGGATCACAATGCATACGGTACAGACTAAATAGTTGTCCTGCGGTAAAATGAAACAAGCGCTTTGCTATTTTTTGCTTAATGGCATTGTCCCATGTTGCAGCGACGGTCAATGTCTCTCCTATCTCCTCAGTCAGTGTCAAAATCCGTCTAGAAGAGTGGCTGCTAATGACTTTTGGGATAATGAGACCTTCATCATCAGCATGAAAGGCACCAAATACACGCAGATTGTGCGCCTCTTTGGTATAGTCCAACTCGTCGTGTAGACTCTGTCGAATCTCATTAAATAACTGCTCTTGCAACTGCTTACTCATATTGAGCACACCTGCAATTTTTAGCGCCATGCGCACCTGTTTGAGGTCGCTATCACAGTTTTCATCGACATCAGGATACTGGACTTTGACCACGACCCTTTGTCCAGAAGGTAGCACAGCTTTATGGACTTGCCCAATAGATGCTGCGGCAAATGGCGTCTCGTCAAACTCACTGAACAGCTCTGCCATCGGTGCTTTAAGCTCACGCTCAACTTGTGCACGTATTTGCGCATAAGGCATGGGCGGTGCATCTTTTTGGAGTTTTTCTAGGGCAGTTGCGACCTCAGGCGGGAACACGTCTTTGTACTGTGAGGCAATTTGTCCGACTTTCATCACCGCACCTTTCATCTCACCCAACGTCTCGGCAATCTGGATACCCACGTCTTGCATCAAGTCTGAGCGAGCTTGTAGGCGCTTTTCTTCGTCACTCGAGAGATGCTTAAACGAGTTTTTAGCGGCTTTGCCGGCGATGCTTGCTGTCATGCCAGCGAGTTTCATAAAGCGCTTTCCGGACGTTTTTGCCATTCATATCACCATATAGTGGATTGTTTTGCTCAGTCATAATTCTATTATTTTCATCAAACAATTACTGTTTAACTAATGTGTGAAAAATAAGAAGTTTTACTTTATTAACAAAGCTAGTAATCTATAAAATTAGAAAACACCTTAAGTGCTTGTATTGACTGAATAAATATTGCTTAGCCAGTAGTCTAGTGCCATCTCATAACCCATATGACCCAAACCACAGATGACACCGACTGCGACATCGCTCAAATAGGAATGATGCCTGAAAGGCTCACGTGCATGGACATTGGATAAATGGACCTCTATAAAAGGCTTCTGTGTCGCTAGTAACGCATCGCGTAGGGCAACTGAGGTATGGGTAAAGGCAGCAGGATTGATAATAACGGCATCAGCTTGGGCAGATTTTTCTGCTAATAAACCATAATATTGAATCTTATCTACTAGATCGCCTTCATGGTTTGACTGTACACAAATTAATTCAATGCTGTGCTGAGCGGCTCGTTCGACCAAGCGTTTTTCGATATCTACCAGCGTCATATGGCCATAAATTTCAGGCTCACGCTTACCCAATAAGTTCAGGTTGACGCCATTCACCAATAGCAGTTTGTGATTGAGGGTCTGATCGATGTGTTGGTCAGCAGGATTTTCTGCTGCTGTAGATGGAGAAGAGGACGTCATAGTAATCTCTATCGCTGTTTAAATATGTGAATGATTTATTATAATGAATAAGGTATGCATGACAAATAGGTTGCACACGCTGATCCAGCGTATCCCTTTATAATAGCAGCTTGTAGGCTGGGTTATAAAAAAATTACAGGAAAAACTCACCCATGCCTTAAAAAGCGTGTTAAAAGTCTTTATGTTGCTAAAAACCCGTGCTATGATATTTTTTATGCAATAAGTATTGCAAGTTTGTTACTGTCATTGATATGAGAGATAGTTTGCAAGATTGGCTTTCTTTTATATAAGCGTTTTAAAGATGACTGTGACTAGATTAGTACTCTTAAGTTTTTGATTTCATCATCTTAGATCCCGTTTATATGCAATGTTGCAAAGGAATTTGGGGCTAAGCGAACTTTTTTAGGAAGTAATATTATGTCAGCTCGTGAGCAAGGTATCGTTAAGTGGTTTAATGACTCAAAAGGCTTTGGTTTCATTCAACGTGACAGCGGAGAAGATATTTTTGTCCATTTCCGCGCGATTCAGGGTGATGGCTATCGTTCTTTAAAAGATGGCGAAAAAGTTGAGTTCAGCGTAGTAGAAGGTGAAAAAGGCCTACAAGCTGAAGAAGTCAGAAAGTTAGAAGAGTAATCTATCCAGACATTAAAGCAGTTTAGTTATAATGTCTGTATGAACTACTGATATACTACTGAGTCAAGCCCGTATTGTCTTACCCATGTTGAGTGAACAACAGCATATTTGGTAGGTCAGGTATTGGGCTTGGCTTTTTTTGTACCCGTATGTCTAGCGGCCATCTATAGATATAATGTTGCGACTACTATTGGTCACGCTTATGTCAGTATAAAATTTTATTGTGAGCTGATTTGTGATTGATAAAATACAAGCAACTAATTTAAAAGGATATTTTTTTGAGTAATTTTACAACGTTTACTGATTTGCCACTTTCAACCGCGACCCTGCGGGCAGTGAGTGATTTGGGATTCACGGAACTCACGCCGATTCAGGCGAAAATACTACCGCATACACTAGCAAGTCAAGATGCCATCGGACAGGCGCAAACGGGAACGGGTAAAACAGCAACGTTTTTATTGACAATCATGGAAGCGTTACTCAAACGTCCTTTTACGCATGATGAAACGCGTTATCTAGGTGAGCCGCGTGCCGTGATTATGGCGCCAACTCGCGAGCTGGCTCAACAGATATTTGAGGACTGCATTGCACTGACCAAATACACCTCATTACACAGTGTCTGTATTATGGGTGGGACCAATTACGAAACCCAGCAGCATGAGCTTGAGCGCCAATACGTTGATATTTTGGTGGCGACGCCTGGCCGTCTAATTGATCTTGCCAATAAAGGCATGGTGTATTTAGATCGAGTAGAGGTGCTGGTGCTTGATGAAGCAGACCGTATGCTGGACATGGGTTTTATCCCTGATATCAAGCGCCTTGTGGGGCGTATGCCCGCCAATACAGACCGTCAAAGCTTACTGTTTTCTGCTACTTTTAACCAAGATGTGATGAATTTGGCGTATCGCTGGTTGCATGAGCCGCAGTTTGTGGAAATCGAGCCAGAACACAAGACCAGCGAATTGGTTGATCAGCACTTTTACTTACTGACAGAAGATCAAAAACTCGAAGCCCTTCAGCGTATTATTAGTGAGGAGGCCGTTGAAAAGGTCATTGTATTCGCCAATCGCAAAGATCAAGTCAAGCGTCTCTATCATAAACTGCGTCAAGCGCATAAGATTGTCATGCTCTCAGGTGATGTAATTCAGCAAAAACGTGAGAAATACTTGCAGCGCTTCAAGGATGGTCACACGTCTATCTTGGTGGCGACAGATGTTGCAGGGCGCGGTATCCATGTTGATGATATCAGTCATGTCGTTAACTATACCTTGCCCGATCAACCAGATGATTATGTCCACCGTATTGGTCGTACGGGCCGCGCTGGGCAAACAGGCATTAGCATTAGCTTTGTCAGTGAAGATGACGCATTTAATATACCAGCATTAGAGAAGCATTTAGAAACCAAGTTTACGCTTGAGCAGTGGCAGGAATAATTGCTATAAATAGGTAACACTTAACCAATAAACCCCTTAATATCATTTTTGATATTAAGGGGTTTTTGTACGCTTGGTAAAGTCCGCGCAGTACTCGAGTTATGTGTTAGAAATTATTGACCATGATGCATGGAGGTGGCGTCATCACCCATATCATGCATGCTATGATCCATATGATTATCCATGTCTTGCATATCATGATCCATAGCTGGCGTCATATCGTGATTCATCTGATCTATATTATGAGCATCTGTCTCAGACATCATAGCAGAGTGGCTACTATGATCCATCTGTGCGTGTCCACCACCATGCCCGCCATGCATGTTTGCCATGACCATAGGAACGACAGCAACTGCCAAACCTGAGAGTACCATCACCGCACCATTTAACTGCCTTAAGCGAAAACGACCAATCTTGTCACGTAACCAGCCGACTGTCTCGTGCGTTGCAACTAACATCGGCACCGTGCCAAGACCAAAAACAAACATCAACGCTGCACCGCTTAATGGGTTGTGAGCCACCACCGCGATGAGTAGGGCGCCATATACCAAACCGCAAGGCAAAAAGCCCCAAAGCAAACCAGCTGTCAATGCACGTGGAAAGGTGTTTAGGGGAAAGACCTTTTGGCGTAGCGGGCTGAGGTATTGCCAAAAGCGCATACCAAAACGCTCGAGCTTATTCAAAAAAGGTGCGCCAAGCATGGTCACACCCACAAAGACCAACACTGCGCCCAGTAAAATACGTGGCAAGCTATTGCCTTTCATGAGTGGCTCTAACACCGTCGTACCGATAAATCCTGCCAGCAGACCTAACAGTGCATAACTGCTCAGACGGCCAAGATGATAGGTGGCCACCAGCGCGCGGCGTTTAGTAGGACTGACATCTTTCATAGACAGACCAAATGCCGTCACAAGACCGCCACACATACCCAAACAATGCGGCGAGCCAAAAAACCCCATCAGTAATGCCGCAGCAAGTAAAGCCATGGTCATGGATGCATCTCCTAAAAGTCATAAAGGCCGTATCTATAGACACGATTATTATCTAACGAAAGCTCATCATTACACGATGAAAAGAGAGAAGAATAAAGGTTAGATTTTTGTGTTTTTCTCTACATCAGTACGAACGAGCGCATCTTTATCAACGTTATCATCTGACGGCTCGGTATCAGCAGAAGGCTGAGACTGCACCGCGCGCTCATGAGCCTGCATGGTTTGCCTGCGCTCTTGACGATCATCCAATATGATACGCTGTGATGCATTGTCCAAATCTTCGAACTGGTTTGATTTTACCGCATAACGCACCGCCCAGATGGCAACCACAAATAGCATGAGACTTAATGGGATTAATAAAAATATACTGAGCATGGTAACTCTCTTCAATAGCAGTGTCTTTTATTATTATACACCCATCGCAAATGCAGTGGATGATCTGTAGCGATTAGAATGAGGCGTAGCATCATATGACGATATTAGCTGCGCGTTTAGTATAAAAACCTATTCATCAGATGCTTTTTTGGCACTGCCTCGCGGTGTTAGGAGCTGCTGTGAAGTCACATCATCGGCGTGACGACAGTTCATTTGCGGACGTATCACATCCCGTAGATAGGCGGCGATTTCATAAACAGCCCGCCGTGAATGACTTAGGTTTTGCGCAGGTTTCATCCAGTCGCGTCTCACTGGCAATGGTGCGCTAAGCGGTGTGCTATTAATACCATTCAAGGCAAACTGTCTGCGCGCACGTGCCATATGATAACTATCAGTAATAAGGTAAACGTGATGAAGCGGAATACGCTTGGCTGTAAAACGGGCGTTTTCGCACGTATTCATACTGGCATTTTCGCTTATCAGCCCATCGATACCATGCTCAATGAGCCATTGACCTAGCCAAGGGGCTTCAGCGCCGCTTAGTACAATAGGTAAGGGAAGATCGTGATAGGCCCCAGCCGCGGTACGGACACGATTCAGGCTATAGCGATTGAGGATGATTTGATTGTTATTATCATTAGTTAGACCACCGCCTAATACCACGTAAGCAGTCGGCGGAGAGCTCATAGCAGCAGAAGGCATTTTTGGTAAAGGAAGAAGCGCAAATATATAGACAACGGCTTGTGAAAATAGCGGTGTGAACAAACTGATTAGGACTAAAATAACAGACGTCGAGCCTAATACAAAGGTAATATTGATGATACGGAATAGCTTCACCATTCGTTCGGCTGAACGCAAATAGTTTCGCCATAAGCGTTTAGACCATGATTGTTTAGACCACATGCTCAGGATATCCAATTGAGCCATCAGCATTCACCCAAACTGGCTCACGTGATAGCTGAATTGCAAATTTCTCATAGACGATGTTGGCGATATAGCGCTGTGCTGTTTCCACATCTTCTTGAGTTGCTTGATAAGGAGTATGATTGGTCAGTACCAGCGCCTGATGTTTATGAGTCATGATAGGTGCGATGCCGCCCCCTTTTAATCCTGCTTGCTCGATGAGCCAACCTGCGGCAACTTTTACCATCGCGTCAGGCATCGGATAACCAACGATAGCTGGATAAGTTGTTTGCAGCGCCGTAAATTGATCTTGACCAATAATAGGATTTTGAAAAAAACTGCCACAGTTAGGTAGCTGTTTTGGGTCTGGTAGCTTTTGTTGTCTAATATCTATAATGGCTTGCATAACGTCATGAGGATTGGCTTGCTCGCGCTCTTGTTGTTCCGCATAGCGCTGCGCCACAGTCTGTACATCTCCATAGCTGGCTAAAATATGGGTGGGATCTGTATGCAGTCTAAAAGCCACGCGGCTGATCAGCCATGTATTTGGCGTGCGTTTAAAGATACTATCACGATAGTCAAATTGACAGTCGGCCGCTGATAAATGGTGCCAAGTTTGTGTCGGTAAATGATAGGCGCGTACATATTGTAAGCAGTCTTCTAATTGCACACCGTACGCACCAATATTTTGTACTGGCGCTGCACCAGTTAGGCCAGGTATGAGCGCAAGGTTTTCTAACCCATACCAGCCTTGATTGACTGTATGTACGACTAGATCATGCCAGTTTTCGCCCGCCATTACTTCGATATCAACATAATCGTCGGTTTGTGCAGTCAAATGAATACCGCGCATTTTGGGTTGCAATACCACTGCATTTAACGCTGCTGGTAATAAAACATTGCTACCGCCAGATAAGACAAATAATGACAGCTGATGCTCTACATCCTCTGCATAGGTTGCCATAAAGTCATCAAGCTGTGCCTCATTGGTCAACGTCACTACAGAGTCAGCGACACACGACAGTGCCATCGTATTGCTATGTGCCAAATCGACTGAATTACTGACTAACAGAGTCGCTGATGAGTCATTTATAGTCATGGTCTGAGCGTCGAGATCAAGGCGTGCAGCTTGGGTCATAACATAGCCTATGGGGCAAAAGGATAATAAATAATAAGGTAGCTATAGTTGATTCAATTTAAAAGAGATACAAGGCAGTTGAGTACAGACGTAACTGTGTTACTTCAAGCACGGTTAACGCTGCAGCTCTTTTATAGAGGATTAACCATATTATAGAGGATACCGGATGCAAGAGTAGCAGAAATATAGAATTTATAGCTAGCAAGCCTTCCAGCTTTCGATCCAAGCTTGGGCGCTTGATTCGATGCGCTCGATCACCTCTTCGAAATCATCGTTATCGCCTTTATATGGATCTGGCACATCACTGCCGCAATAGGTAGGGTCTTCTTCACTAAATAGGGCCAGCTTTGCCAAGTCCTCTTCTGACTCTGCCATGTCGTCTTTAATGGCTTGTAGGTCAGCCAAATTCTGTGAATCCATGGCTAAGATCAAATCAAAATCACGGAAGTCATCGGCGCTGACTTGGCGTGCAACCAATTTATTAATTTTGTAGCCATGTGATTTCGCATGGCGCTGCGAACGTGGGTCAGGTTTGTCGCCGACATGTGAATCACTGGTACCTGCTGAGTCTATCTTTATTGAGAGTCCAGCAATCGCCGCTTGCTGACGGAAAACTTCCTCAGCGGTAGGGGAGCGGCAGATGTTTCCTAAACAAACCAATAATACAGACGAGGGAGTACAGGCTTTCATCAGCATAATATGACCTTCTATAACAAAAAAACATGCTATAAGAAACCAGCACTGTTAATGCGGCTTTTATTAGCATGCAATCGATTGAACCAACGACTAGCGTAACGCTTAATCGCTTGAATGGCAAGGACAGAGACTAGACAATAGCGTCACTTAATACTGGGTTTATGACAATGCTATAGGTAACTGGGTGATGCGAGGGTAATGCTGTATCAATCTTGATTGCTTTTGAAGCGCTGTAAGTCACGGCGCTCTTTTTTGTTGGGCTTATTATCAGGACGAGCAAGGTTGGCCAGTTTGCGCTGTTCAGCATAATAAGCACGCCGCGTTTCGCTCTCTTTGGTCTCTGAGTATAGCACCTCAGCGGCGGTCGCATTGCCCCGCTGTGCAGATAGCGCCTCAACAATGACAGTCTTTTCAGTCATGGCGGTCGCTGAGCCTTGACGAATGGTTAGCTCATCGCCGACTGAAATCTCTTTACTGGTCTTGACGCGGCTGCCACCATAATGCACACGTCCGCTTTCAATGGCTTGCTTGGCAAGGGTGCGTGTGCGGTAAAACCGAGCGGCCCATAACCATTTATCGAGACGAATTTTGACCAAACCTTGGGTGTTATCATCAGTATTTTTTTTCATAAAGCTCACTCTGTATTTGTTTTTATATCAAATAATATGAGGGCATATTTGGTATTTACAAATAAGGTTTTGTGTTCGTCGCCGTCTGTAGCAGATTATAGAAAGTAAAAAGCGACCCATCATATGACAAGTCGCTTTTATAATAAGGTCTAAATATATCCCGTTAAGTCATTATTTCAAAAATAACTGATAGCCAATATTGTCATTGACCGTCGTGCAGTCATAGCCGATGTCTAGTAAGGCGTCTTGTAGCTGACGAGAGTTGCTTTCTGAGGCTTGTAGACCAACCAGTACACGGCCTTCAGCGGCACCATGGTTGCGGTAATGGAATAAAGTGATATTAAAGTCATCGCCCAATTTTTCTAAGAAAGTCAGCAGGGCGCCCGGACGCTCTGGGAATATCACTTGTAGTAACTGCTCGTTTTCGACCTTAGCGTGACCACCAATCAAATGACGGATATGTGACTTGGCGATATCATCGTCAGTCAGATCGTGAGCGGTATAGCCATCATTTGCCAATTGAGTACTAATAGTTTGACGCTCTTTTTCACCTTCTTTTAATGCAATACCGACAAAGATTGAGGCAGGCTCCATTGAGTCTGGTGACTTTTTGCTATCGGCACGGTAGTTAAACTCAGTAATATTACGACCGTGCAGACTGCGGCAGAAGTTCAAGAAAGCGCCAGTTTGTTCTGGTATAGTAACCCCAAAGATAGCTTCTTTTTTCTCGCCAATCTCAGTGCGCTCAGCAATATAACGCAGACGGTCAAAATTCATATTAGCGCCGCAAATGATGGCCGCGCAGTTTTTGCCTTGAATATTGTTCGCTGTGATATATTTTTTCATACCAGCAACTGCCAACGCACCTGCAGGCTCTACGATACTGCGGCTCTCCTCAAACACATCTTTGACTGCTGCGCAGACTTCATCGTTGCTACAGGTGACGACGTTAGGCTCCACGATAGGGCCTGAATTGTCACTTTTCTGAGTACGCACGACGTCAAAAGGCAGTTCACCAATTTGCGCGACTGCCACGCCATCGACGAACAGTCCGACTTGCTCAAGTTTGACACGTTCACCCGTTTCAAGTGCGGCTTTTAGGCAAGCTGATTGTTCCGCTTCTACCGCGATCACTTTGACATGCGGTGCCACTTCTCCCAAAAATGCGGCGACACCTGAGATGAGACCGCCACCACCAACGGCAACAAACACATAATCCATGTTACGCCACTGTTGGGTCAACTCAAGCGCGATGGTTCCTTGCCCAGCAATCACCAATTCATCATCATAAGGCGGTATAAAGGTCAGGCCCTCGCGCTCAGCACGATCTATTGCATAGCGGTTTGCTTGATCAAAACTATCGCCATGCAGATCGACATTGCCACCAAGCGCTCTGACGGCTTCTACCTTAATATCAGGCGTAGTCGTTGGCATAACGATGATGTTGTTTAGTGACAGTTTGCGCGCAGAGTAAGCCACGCCTTGAGCATGGTTGCCTGCTGAGGCGCAGATAACGCCGCGCGCTTTTTGCTCATCGCTTAGCTGACTGATACGGTTGTAGGCACCTCGTAACTTAAAAGATTTGACAGGTTGTAAGTCTTCACGTTTAAAACGAATGTCATTGGCAAAACGTTGGGTCAGCTTGGGCGCCGTTTCAAGTGGTGTTTGAATCGCAACGTCATAGACGGTGGCTTGTAGTATGGCTCGTACCCAGTGTGACAGCATAGTAATCCCTAAACAGAATGAATATAAAAATGAAATAGATTAGCCTATGCTGATTTTGAGTATCTTGCAAGACTCAATTGCAGTTTTCTTGGGATTTTATGCCTGAATGAATATAAAGTGAAAGCGTGTGGTGAAGAACGTTGTGAGATAAGTATTATATGACTACCGAATTAGAATTGTGATTGCGCTAACATCGATCAATATCATCGGTTATAATAGCCACGCATTTTATTTGTTTTAGCCTTTTACTTTTTTTAAGACCATACGTTTATTTTCCAAGGATTTATGATGAGTGATCAGCAAGCACAAAAGCAAGCCGCCGCCCGCGCTGCCCTAAGCTATATCGAAGATGATATGATACTTGGGGTGGGGACGGGTAGTACGGTCAACTGTTTGATTGAGTTGTTGCCACAATTGAAGCTTGCTGGTGCGGTTGCCAGCTCACAGGTGACTGAAGACAAACTGCGTGCGCTTGGTATCGAAATTGTTGATCTAAACTTTGCTGGTACGCTTGATGTTTATATCGATGGTGCTGATGAGGTCAATGAGCACTTGCAACTTATCAAAGGCGGCGGCGGTGCATTGACTCGCGAAAAGATCGTCGCGGCTGCTTCCAAAAAGTTTGTGTGTATGGTTGATGAGAGCAAAAGCGTTGAGATCTTAGGTCGCGCGTTTCCAGTGCCGATTGAAGTCCTGCCGCAAGCGCGCTCTTATGTCGCGCGTCAATTAGCAAAATTGGGCGGTGAGCCTGTCTATCGTGAAGACTTTGTCACTGATTACGGCAACGTTATTCTAGATACTTATGACTTGGATGTGAGTAATCCAATCGCGCTTGAAAAAGAGCTGAATAATATCGTGGGTGTGGTCTGTAATGGTATCTTTGCGGCAAACCAAGCGGATGTGCTATTAAAAGCCAGTGCAGATGGCGTAACAACGCTTACGCGCTAATACAGTCTCAAGAATACAGTCTCAAGCCATTTTTACAGATAAAAAGCCGTCCAAATCTGAACGGCTTTTTTATTTATGAACGGACTAATAACTTATCTTACTGTTTTTTACACGGTAAGTTAGGCAGGTAGTTTGATTTTGTCTTTTAGCAAAAACTCCATCAAGGCTTTTTGCGCATGTAGACGATTTTCGGCTTCATCCCACACAACAGAGCGCGGATCATTTAGCATATCATGAGAGATCTCCTCACCACGATGGGCGGGCAGACAGTGCATAAACACCACTTCAGGGTCGGCTTTGTCTAGTAGAGACGGCGTCACTTGATAAGGGGCAAAACGACGTGCGCGCGTATTTTGCTCGGACTCTTGACCCATACTTGCCCATACATCGGTGACAATCAAATTAGAATCTTTGGCTGCGTCTTGTACGTTTTCGACCAAGCTCACGCAATGTGAGAAGCGTTCCATAAGTTTCGGATCAGGCTCGAACCCATAAGGCGCTGCCACGCGTAATTCAAAACCAAACTGATTGGCGGCTTGCATAAATGACGAGCACATATTGTTGCCGTCACCGACCCACGTGACGATCTTATTTTCGATGCTACCGCGATGCTCATAATAAGTCTGCATATCAGCAAGCAATTGACAAGGATGGTATTCATCGGTCAACGCATTGATAATAGGGACGCTTGAGTATTCAGCAAAGGTCTCGACTTTTTCGTGCCCAAAGGTACGAATCATAATGATATCAACCATGCTGGAGATCACGCGTGCTGAGTCTTCTAATGGCTCACCGCGACCGAGCTGCGTATCGTTGGGTGATAAAAATATAGCATTACCACCAAATTGACCCATGCCGGTCTCAAATGAGATACGGGTACGCGTTGAAGATTTTTCAAATATCATGCCAAGCGTACGACCAACGAAAGGCTGATATATCTCGCCTGCGTGTTGCATCTTACGCAATTCGCTTGCGCGTTTGATTAAGTTTTCTAGTTCTTGTTTGGTTAAATCAGATAAGGTTAAAAAATGGCGCAAACTCATAGTAATCCTAGCAGTCGATCGCAGTCAGTGAAACGTCATCAGTCTTCAATATCATCGCGTCAGTGCGTATACTGGGTTGACAACAAACTTTTAGTATAGCGTATTTACTTTCAATGTAAACGTGCAATTTTATCAAGATCGAATGGCTTGCTAAATAGACCGAAATCGCATTAGCAAGCCATAGTACTCGTATGCTAATGCCTGTGCCGTTAATGATTATGCCTGTGTACGGTTTGGACGTATGCTGAGGCGACATAACAGCTCATAGCTAATCGTTCCAGCATGACCTGCCACTTCATCGACACGCGGCGCATCGCCCCAGAGCATGACTTTGCTATCCAAAGCAAGGCTTTCAGGCGTTTTGCTGACATCAATGACGATCATATCCATTGCCACACGCCCAATCACAGGACAACGGTAGCTTTGATTGTCGTTAGTATCGATGACGGTGACATAAGCGTCGTCACTTATTACACGCGGGTAGCCGTCTCCGTAACCCACACTCACGAGAGCGGTTCTGGTGTCTTGCTGCGCACGCCAGCGGCTACCATAGCCGATCGCATCATTGGCACTGACCGTTTGTAATGCCATAATTTGAGCACTAAATTCCATCGCGGGCTGCAAGTCTAACTCTTGTGCGCTTTTATCGACGACAGGCGAGCTACCGTATAAGATGATGCCTGGGCGTACCCAATCATAATGGTACTCTGGGAAGTTGACGATGCCAGCAGAGTTGCATAATGAGCCTTTGATATCTAGGCTAATGGTATCTTTCAAAGTCGCAAGTACGCTTGAGAAGCGCTCAATCTGCATGGCATTTAATGGATGGTCATGATCATCAGCATTGGCAAAATGGGTGGCTAGGATCAGCTGATAACCTGCTTCATGCAAACGCTTGGCTGCTGATAGCACACCCTCAGCATTGAAACCCAAACGGTTCATACCTGTATTATATTTTAGCCAAACCACATTAGTTGCACTACCAGCTGGCGGGAAGTTTTGTAGTGCCCATTCTAACTGTGGTCCGTGGTGAATCACGCAGCTAATATCATGATCAATGGCTTGTTGCCACTCATCAGCGCTAAATGCCCCTTCTACTAGACCAATGGTTTTCTCCCAACCTAATTGTCTGGCTTCTAATGCTTCGGTTAAAGTCGCAACCCCAATACCATCTGCTTGCTGCAGGGCTGGTAATACCGCCGCCACGCCATGCCCATACGCATTGGATTTGACCATCGCTAAGACTTTTGCTTGCGGTGCGCGTTGTTTTACTTGATTGAGATTATGAGTAATGGCTTTTGGTTTTATGGTAATGGTGCGCATAATCGCCTTCTTTATGAGTAGAATTATGAAGTGATAAAGCCAGTACAGCATCAATGGAGTTGATACTATACTGGCTATGTGGTTAAAGCTACTTACTAACTTGTGAGTAAGCCAAAATCGGTATGGGCTTACATTTTACTAAGACTTAAATGTTATAACGCTGATTACTCATCATTCTCAAAACTGACGCCTTGATAGTATTCTGGCGTTAGATTAATGAAGCGGGTGAATTGACCTTCAAAACCCAAGCGTACGGTACCAATAGGGCCGTTACGCTGCTTGCCGATAATAATTTCCGCCACACCTTTGTGGTCTGAGTTTTCATTATAAACCTCATCACGATAGATGAACATAATCAAATCGGCATCCTGCTCAATTGCACCAGACTCACGTAGATCCGACATAATTGGGCGTTTATTTGGACGGTTTTCTAGACTACGGTTAAGCTGCGACAAGGCAATCACGGGACATTCAAGCTCACGTGCGAGCGCCTTTAGACTACGAGAAATCTCAGAGATTTCCCCCACACGGTTACCATCTAGGCTCGGCACTTTCATGAGCTGAAGATAATCGACCACGATAGCACCCAAACGACCATCATGGTTTTTGGCGATACGGCGGCAGCGAGAGCGCATCTCGGATGGCGGTAGGGCGGTACTGTCATCAATATACAAATGCTTTGATTGCAGATGTTGAATGGCATTCATCATCTTTGCCCATTCATCTTCATTCATTTGCCCAGAACGTAGATGCGTCTGGTTAATCGCGCCCCATGAAGACAGCAAACGCATGACGATAGACTCTGCCGGCATCTCCATCGAAAACACCACAACAGGCAAATCTTCATTAAATAAAATCCCTTCTGCCAAGTTCATCGCAAAAGTGGTTTTACCCATAGAAGGACGAGCGGCGACAATAATCAAGTCGCCTGATTGTAGCCCTTGCGTTTTATTATTGAGCTCGACAAATGGCGTTTGTAAACCAATCATGCCATCGGGGTTGGATTTTAACTCTTGAATCTGATCGATAACATTGGTTAAGACCGAAGTAATACCGACAGGGCCACGCTGTTCCGCGCGTTTGTTATGCTGCTCATTGATACTAAATATCTTACCTTCGACATTGTCCAAGATATCACTAACGCTTTGGTCTTTCGGATTGTAGGCCAGCGCTAGCATATCATTACCCGTGGTAATGAGCTGACGCAGCGTTGAGAGCTCACGTACGCGCTGAGCGTAAGCGGTCAGGTTAAACAAGGTCGCCGGACTTTGGCTCAAAATATCAGCTAAGTAGCTGTCCCCACCTGCACCTTTGAGTAACTTTTGCGCCTCTAACCAGTCGTGTACCATGACCGTATCATAAGGCTCATTAACGGCTGCAAGGTGAGCAATCGCATCAAAAATATATTGATGTCGCCCCGCATAAAAGTCATCTTTGGTGACGATATCGGCAATCTTGTCGTACGCCTCTTCGATACTCATCAAAGACGCGAGCAATGCCTTTTCAATATCGATATTGTGCGGCGGTGTCTGATTGAGTAAGTCGTCGGTTTTGTCGTTTTCTGCCATGAGTGCCTAATGAGTCAAAATGGGTATAAAAAAAGATGTCGATGGTAGCGCAAAACAGATATGGTACATCTCTACGGTAGATGTACCAAAACGTGGTTTTAGATTTGCCTGCAAATGCTACAATCAGAAGCGAAAGTTTAACACATAATGTGATTTTTTAGGCTGGGTAAGCAACTAAATCTACAGTGATTGTTATGCATAAAATAAGAGACCGCATCCATTGTCTAAACGTAACAACTGAAAATATTGACGATAAATATAATAAAATCAAAAATTTAAATAAAATAAGGCTATTGCTATGACAGAACAAAAACGACCATTATTAATCACGACAGGTGAACCTGCGGGCATTGGAATGGATGTCGTATTGAATCTGGCGGCAGAGGGCAAGCTGCAAGATTTTGACCGTCCCATTTGGGTAACCGCTGATGCGAGCACGATGCAAGTCCGTGCAGAGGAGTTGGTTTCAGCTGGCGTGTTGACAGAAGTGCCTATTTGGCAAACCATTGACAACGAGGCTGGTGACTTTGATATGGACGCGGCCGAGCAGATAGCACAGCAGGATATAGATGCTGATAGTGCTTTTATTTTGCTTAACGTCCCTTGTGCAGGACCAGTTACTGGCGGACAAATCAATATTGCCAACTCAGCGATGGTGGCTCAGCAATTAGACATTGCTCATCAGTTAGCAGTAAATGGAACAGTTGCCGCTATCGTCACAGGTCCTTTACAAAAATCAGCGCTGATAGATGCTGGTATCAAGCTATTGGATGGCACTATGTTTAGCGGTCACACCGAGTTTTTTATGCAGCAAAGTGGCTGTGAGAAAGTGGTGATGATGCTTGCCAATCAAGCGATGAAAGTCGCGCTTGTCACTACCCATTTGCCATTAAAAGACATACCTGCTGCCATCACCGCGGATAATGTACGTCAAACAGTACAAATCGTTGTCAATGACATGAGAGAAAAGTTTGGCCTCACGCAGCCTCGTATTTTGGTGTGCGGTCTCAATCCACATGCAGGCGAGGGCGGGCATTTGGGTATGGAGGAGATTGAGATTATCAATCCAGTCTTACGAGAGTTCACCGATGCAGGCGTCAATATTTCAGAGGCGATGCCAGCCGATACGCTGTTTACCCCCAGACACTTAGCAAACTGCGATGCAGTCATCGCCATGTATCACGATCAAGGGTTGCCCGTACTCAAATCACACGGCTTTGGTGATACGGTAAATCTCACCTTAGGACTGCCTTATATTCGCACCTCTGTCGATCATGGTACGGCGCTAGACTTGGCGGGACGCGGCGGCGCAAGTGCGACGAGTTTATACCAAGCATTGAAGATGGCTAATGAAATGGCGGATAAGTCGCTTACTAATTGATATATTTGTTATGGCTCATCGCCGTATAGGTATTGTTCACGTCGTACTTGATTATTTTAGTGTGAATAATACCTATTTATAAATAATCAAAGACGACTTAATATAAGTGGTTCCATTATACCGGTCTGTTTTAAGTGGTCTGTTAATAGGTTCAAAGGGTTAAATAGCTGGTTCCCTTGGAGCATACTCATGTAGAACTGCATGTAATAACACTAATTTGGACTTTGATAATGAAAAAGGATAAACCATACATTGTTGTGGTTTAATATGACGTTAAAGAGCTATCTTGCTGCGCAGGGTAATCATTTAACGGTAATGTACTTACAGAAATGTTAATGGAGTGCCATTAATAGCTGTTATTTCAAATAATTTTCTAGCGGTTTTTTCTCAAAATCTTCAGGATACATAGTAATAAAATTCTTCATTTCATTTCTGAATGTGTCTGTATCCCGCTTACCCTCGCCTGACAAACGATGGTAATTATTATAGTCCGCTTCAAATTTCTTTGAGCGCACGATAGGAGGCTGCGCAAAATTCATCCCAGTAGTGCTATGACATTTTTAGAGTGTATCGACTATATAAGGGTAAGACTTTTTAACGCTGTCTCTTGTTTTTTTTCTAAGGCTGTGAATTTTTTCAATAGTTGGCTGAGTCTGTGACACTGTATTTTCCTTTTGTTATTATCAATAAAGAATTTATGGATTATTCAATTTCTCTATAATAATGGCTCTACGCAGAGCTTTTAAGTATTGAGTTTTAAGACCTAAAATGAGTGAGTACCTATACCAGTCATACATTACCTTCCAGTTCACATTTTATAAACATACTCAAGTATAAAAAGTATTTTTCCGTATAGAGTGACTATGACGCTAGTTCTTTTTATTTGTACTGATCAATATTCACTTGTTTATTCATTACGCTTACTTTCCAAAAATATCATATCAATTATAATCAACGCTACACCGACACAGACACCTATATCTGCAACATTGAAAAGAGGATAATTCCAGACATCAGCATAATGCACATGGATAAAGTCAACCACTTTACCAATTCTTAAACGATCGATTAAGTTGCCAATCGCACCACCAAGCATTAAGGCCAACCCCATAGATAATAGCTTGGCTGCACGTGGCGCTTTGATTAAATAAACCGTTAAAAAGATAGCCATTACAAAAGCTAAGCCTGAGAAAAACCATTTCTGCCAACCGCCAGCGTTGGCTAAAAAGCTAAATGCTGCCCCATAGTTATAAGCGAGTGTCCAGTTGAGAAATGGTTCAATGACCGGTACGGGGTCATTGAACGCTAATGTGGTTTGGGCCAACCACTTAGTCCATTGATCAAGTATTAATACCATTATCGCCAACAAATACCAGATAAAAGCGCGACTGCCATTGGCAACCATTTTTGGCATTTTGTCCAACTTATCTTTAGGTGTTATTGAGTTGCCTGAAGTCACGTACATAGCTTTAGGCGTATGATTCATGGTTTTAGAGTCAATCGATTGATGAGTACTACTCACAGCTATAGGTACTTTATTGTCAGCAATATTAGTACTAGCCGATTCAACGCTATTCAATTTAGTACTATCTAATCTGTCGGTAGATTCAGTCATAGTTGTTTTCTTTATCTGTGTTTATACAATGAACAATGTTAAACGTATATGTTTTTGGTATACGACTATTAATCGCGCCACTTTTATAAACGGCTCCACTTACCGCTCTGGTGTTATGAAACTTACGGTAATAATTTTTTATTAGGGAATCTGTTGATTGATTTCAACATTAACCTGAGTCTGTTCAGCGCTAATCACTATAGGATTACCCGATAAGTCGCCTGACTCTGCTATGGCATTACCGCTATGACTAATACGAGCAACGACTGCTAACTGAGTTTTGTCACTACGAGCTGAATTTAACGTGCGATCTGGCATCATCGCATCAAGATTGCTTAAGCGGATACTAGCCTCACCTTGCTTGATAATACTAATGGGTAAACGTTTGGCGGCAAACGGTGGACCTCCTTTAACGTCACGTATCGCAACAAACAACACATCATCAGCTTTCACTAACGGTAATAAATTAGCGTTAATTTTCACTGTCACGTCAATACCTTCTAGCGCTTGCTTTTCTTGCGTGCTAACGTAGTTGCTTAACTCATCTAAGCTTGCTAAAGCTTTAGTATGATCACCTGGTTTGGCCACAATGCTGCCTTGTAAGCGTTTAATCCAACCTTGCGCTTGGGCAAAGTTACTACTACGAGTCTCACCCATTGCCATGAGCATTTGAGCCCGTTCATGCTGCGGATTCTTAGCTAATATAGCTTGTAATACACGGCGAATATTGGCGTCTAACTGACCTTCATTAACGAAAAAGCTAGTCTGAGCATAAGTGGTGGCGATTTCTTCATTTTCAGGAGCTAAACGATAGGCACGAGATAAGGCTTCCAGCGCAGAATCAGTTGCCTCCATAGATAAGAAAAGCTCGGATAGGCGCATCCAGCGATTAGGATCATCAGCATTACGATGAACATTGGTTTGCATGGCGCTAATCAACTGACGACCATCTTCAAACGCCCATGATGGCGGCTTGTCAATTTTAGCTGTCAATAGGTCGTCAGCCACTTGTCCTACTTTGTCCTCAGCTGTCCACAAATCAAACACGGGCGTACGATTGCCTATTAGTAAATACGCCATTGCAGCCAATATTGGGATCCAAGCTGCGACAATTAAACGGCTTTTGACATCAGGGGTGACCATAGGTGTTATCTGACGCTGCACATCTAATAGCTGACGCTCCAGTTCCAGCTTTTGATTTTGATAATGGCTATTATTAATAGTACCGCTGTCTTTATCTGTTTGTAGCTCAGCTAAACGTTCGCGAAATACTGCAACATTAATATCTAGCAGTTGATTGTCTATTGGTTTGGACTGCAAACGCGGTGCTCGTAGCCATGGCATAATAGCAATCAGCGCAAATATAAGAGCAATCAGCAAGCTTAGAGTTACAAATAAGCCAAAAGTAGAAAATAGAGTCATTTTTTGTCCTCTAGGCTAGTAATGTCGTGGTCGACACTCTCAGCTTGCGATAATAGACGATCAAGCTCAGCCTTTTCCGTAGAGGTCAAGGCAGCAGTACTGTTCACTGTGACGCCGCTTTGACCACGGGCAACAACTTGGCGACGCTTACTTTGCCAAAACCAACCAATAATTAAGACGAGCAATAATAGTGGTGGAAAAAACCATAGGATCCATGTTGATGGTCGCATAGGCGGCTTGTAGCTAATAAAGTCACCGTAGCGCTCTTGCATATAGACGCGTATTTCAGCATCACTACGTCTATCTTTAATTAAATCATAGACTTTTTGCTTTAGATCCTGTGCAATCGGTGCATCAGAGGCTGCAAGGTTTTGATTTTGGCATTTTGGGCAGCGAAACTCTTCTATTAATCCACGATACTGAGCTTCTTGCTGTGGTGAGTCAAAATCGTATACGTCAATAGCTGCGTTTGCCGTCATGTTAAGCAGACACGCTAGTATTAAGCTTGCTAGTTTTAAAACTATATTGGGTTTTAGTTGAGGAGCTCTTATTCGAGTAGCGTTCATTTGCACATCTCCTCAACCTGAATGAGATCAGGACTATCGTTGTTCTTATTAGCCTTATTAAGTACTGTCAGGCACGGCTTAACACGCTGTTGCCAATTGGCTTCATTAATCTCACCAACAATATGCTGACGAATGATGCCATCTCCATCCACAACAAAGGTTTCGGGCGCACCAGTTATGCCTAAGTCTAGAGCAAACTGACCCAATGAATCCTGAATAGACATAGAAAATGGATCACCGCCTCGGTTTAAGTAACTGAGCGCATTACCAATCTCATCCTTATAATTCACACCAACGATATCAACGCCGCGCTCTTCTAGTTGCATTAAAAACGGATGCTCAATAACGCAAGTTGGGCACCATGAGCCCCAAACATTAAGTAAAAACGGCTTATCCGGCAAATTATCATTGGTGATAGTACGGGTAGTATCTGCTAATAACGGCAGCTCAAAGGTAGGAACCGGACGCTCAAGAGCGGTATTGGTCACAATGTCTGTTGGTTTACCTAAGCGCATGTACAATATAACTACCAAACCAAAAAAGAGGATAAGCGGAATTAAGAACCATAGCTTCGTCTGCTTTTTTTTCATTGTCTTTGGGTTACGCTGCTTACTGTTTTGGCTATCTTTTTGCTCAGGAGTATTATTCGACATAGTCATTTATTTCTCCTTTAGTGTCGACATCGTCGATACTGAGATTGCCTGCTCAATAGCTACCTCATTGACTCCATAAGTAGCCAAACTACCAGTAACTAGCAACGGAGCTTTAATTTTTTTGATGCGGTATCGTTTATCAAGCATACTAATTAATCCACCTAGAGCCATGATAATTGCCCCTAACCAAATCCAGCGAATTAATGGTTTTACATAAATCCTTAATGCCCATTGGTTACTACCATCGGCAATAGGTTCGCCCAGTGCGACATAAACATCGCGCATAAGACTGGGGTCAATAGCAGCTTCAGTTGTTGGCATCGTGCTGATAATATAAGTACGCTTTTCTGGAGTCAGTTTCGCCACTTCACGACCGTCTTTGGATACCACCACTTGCGCTTGCGTTGCATCAAAGTTACTACCCTTTATTTCAAAAAATTCAGTTACTTCAAAATCGTAACCTTGAACATTGACTGTATCGCCAATACCCATTGCTACGTCACGCTCAATACTCAGGCTACTAGTAAAGGCTATGCCAATGACAGCAACCAATACGCCAATATGAGCAGTCTGTTGACCCCAATAGCTAAGACGCAGCTGACGCAGACCTTTAAAGAAATTAGGGGCGTTCTTGGTTTTGTCTCTAAAGTCAACGATCATCCATAGCAGTACCCAAAAGCTCACCGCTAAAGTCACGCCAATATTGAACATAGCAGATGGACTGGTAAAGTAGGCGATAATAGCAGCCAATACGATACTACTAGCGGCAATGGCGATACCCACCCCTAGTAACGGACGCTTATCTTGTTTCCAGCGAATATTAGAGCCCATACCCATAGCGATTAACAACAGCCATGTCAAAGGCACAAACAGCGCATTGAAGTATGGAGGCCCTACAGATACCTGACCGAGACTAAAGGCATCAGCGATAATAGGATAGAGGGTGCCGAGCAGCACCACTAAGGTTGCAATCAAAATGATGGCGTTATTGATCACTAAAAAGGACTCACGTGAAATCAGCTGATATTGACTTTCAACGGTTAAACGCCAACCGCGAACGGCAAACATTAATAGACCACTACCGATGATAATGCCAAGAATAGCTAAGATGACCAAACCACGCGTCGGATCAGCGGCAAACGAATGCACTGAGGTAAGGACTCCAGAGCGTACCAGGAACGTGCCAAGCAAGCTTAAGGCAAAGGCGAAAATAGCCAGCATGATGGTCCATGCTTTAAACACCCCGCGCTTTTCAGTGACTGCTAATGAATGCAGCAATGCTAAGCCGACAAGCCAAGGCATAAACGAGGCGTTCTCTACCGGATCCCAAAACCACCAACCGCCCCAGCCAAGCTCGTAGTAGGCCCACCACGAGCCCAGTGCAATACCAATGGTCAAAAATCCCCAAGCCGCGAGCGCCCATGGACGTGACCAGCGTGTCCAAGCAGCATCTAAACGCCCTTCCCACAATGCCGCCATACAAAATGCAAAAGGTACTACCATACCCACATAGCCCATATATAACATGGGCGGATGAATAATCAGACCGAAATCTTGTAGGACAGGATTTAAATCAGCGCCATCGACCGCTAGATTGGGTAAGGTACGCTCAAACGGTGACGAGGTAAATATCAGCATCGTTAGCATCATTAACTGTACACCGGCCAAAATAACTAATACCCGCGCACGCATTGATAACGGCAAGCCGCGACTAAAGTATGATACCAGTGCACACCATGTGGCCATGATGGTCATCCATAGCAGCAAAGAGCCCTCGTGTCCGCCCCATGTCGCCGATAACTTATAGTACCAAGGCAACAGCGTATTAGAATGCTGCGCGACGTAACTGAGGCTAAAATCATTATAATAAAAACCTGCTATCAAAGCGCCAAATGACGTTATCATGGCGGCAAACTGTGCCCAAGCTAGGCTAGGGGCTAGTCGTTGCCAAGCAACTTGGTTACGAATAACACCAATAGTTGGCAGAATTACCTGCAATAACGCCAGTACAAAAGCGGTAAGCAAGGCAAAATAGCCCAATTCTGTAATCAACATACGGTCTAACCTTATTTACTCTAATGCGGTTGCAGTTTACTGTGGCGGTGGAATTTTTATTATTAGAACCCACCCCCGAAATCTGCTGCTATCTCTAGTTTTTAATTGATTTCGAAGGGTTTTATTTAACTACTTTAGGCGGAGTTACCAGTGGAGGCGCGCCTTTAAAGCGCAGTAAACGTAACGCATTGAGAGTAACGAGCACTGTTGCTCCAGCATCAGCTAGAACCGCAATCCATAGTCCAGTAATGCCGAATACGGTCGTGATCAGAAAGACGCCTTTGAGACCTAAAGCGAAAATGACGTTCTGATGAATGTTGCGCATGGTGGCACGCGAAAGTGCAATCAGATGGGCCATGTCTGTAACACGACTTTTTAATAATGCGATATCGGCCGTCTCAATGGCCACATCGGTACCACCACCCATCGCGATGCCAACATCAGCGGTTGCTAGTGCTGGCGCATCGTTAATACCATCACCCACCATCGCTATTTTGCTGTTATTCTTCATCTCGTTAAGCAAGCGCAGTTTGTCCTCAGGCAACAGCTCAGCTTCCCATTCCACGTCTAAATTACTGGCAAGTGCTTGAGCGGTTAAGCGGTTGTCGCCTGTTAGCATGACGGAGCGCACACCCATCGCTTTAAGTTGAGCCACACCTTCATGAGCGTCGTCTCGTAACTCGTCTCTTAGTGCGACCAATCCAAGCACTTCTCGACTTTGCTCATCGAAAAGAACTGAGACGGTCTTGCCCTCATTTTGCAGCGCCTCGATTTGTGCCTGTTGCTCGGCTGAAATTGATGCCTCATCTGCGGCATAAACAGGCGAACCGATAGCTAGCGCGCGCCCAGCGATAGTTGCGTGTACCGCTTTACCCGCAGTAGCAGAAGCTTTAGAAGCCACAGGTATGACAACTTTGGCGGCTTTGGCATGACTGACAATAGCTTCAGCAAGCGGGTGACTAGAACCTGTCTCCACACTGGCAAAGAGCGCCAATACCTTATCTTTACCTTGAGAACCCTGATCCTGAGAATCCTGACCTTGAACACTTGAATACTCTTGTGTAATGTCAACAACATCGGTCACGCGTGGTTTGCCTTCAGTTAAAGTGCCTGTCTTGTCAAAAGCGACTGTCTTCACTTGGCCGATGGTTTCTAAAGCACTACCGCCCTTGATCAGCAAGCCGCGGCGCGCACCGACCGCTAGACCAGAGGCGATAGCAGCTGGTGTTGAGAGCACAAGAGCACAAGGACAAGCGATCAATAATAAGGCTAGACCTCGATATAACCAAGTTGACCAATCTCCGCCCATGGTTAACGGTGGGACGATGATAATTAGGGCGGCAATAGCCATCACAGCCGGTGTATAGTAACGACTGAATTTCTCAATAAAACGGGCAGTGGGTGCTTTGGAAGCTTGCGCTTGCTCTACCAAATCAATAATGCGCGAAATAGTGTTATCGGCGGCTGTCTTTTCTACGCGCACTTGGAGCACACCATCGATGTTAATTGACCCTGCAAATACATTGTCACCCATCGTCTTGGCAACAGGAACAGACTCTCCCGTCACGGGCGAATCATCAAGGCTGGACGCACCTTGAACAATGGAACCATCAGCAGATACCCTATCTCCAGGACGCACCAGCACAAGGTCATTCACTTGTAGTGAAGTCGCTGGAACGTTACGCTGCCCACCTTGAGCATCAAGTAAAATCGCACTTTTCGGAACCAGCGATGATAAGGCTCTGATGCCAGCGCGAGCGCGATCAGCAGCGATACTCTCAAACAGTTCACCGATTGAGAACAAAAAGACAACCGCTGCGGCCTCTTCAGCTTCACCAATGATAAGTGCGCCAAGCACGGCGACGGACATCAGCGTTTCAATTGAAAAGAATGAACCTGTTTTAGCCAGTGCTAAGGCTTTGCGTGCAAATGGAAAAACGCCTACAATCACAGCGATGGCAAACACCCATATCCCATAAGCGGGGAACAGTAGTGACAGTGCATAAGCGCTGCCCATCAAAATACCGAGACCAACAACCTGTTTGCCTTTTTGAGTTTGCCACCACCGCTTATCCTGCGGAGCCATCTGATTGTCGCTGTCAATATCAATAGCCGATACAGTTTGTTGACCAGTATTGGCAGATATACCGAACCCTAGGCTTTTGATTGTTTTTTCGATATCACTAGCCTGAGTCGGCGCACCAGGGGCTAAATTTAGCTCTAGCGTTTCTGTAGCGAAATTCAGCTGAACATCAGAAACCCCAGGCATACGTTTCAAAGCTGTTTCAATCTTGCCGATGCAACTGGCACAGTCCATACCTTCAATATGATATTTCATAATAATTTACCCTTTGAATAATGATATTATGAACCCTATAGTGGCTTTAGAGTCAAGGTTATTTATCTACAGTTTCGTAATTTTAATTTCTCTAGCGCTAGTCTTTACAGCCACTTTAATTATTTAAATCATAGAGGTTGTTATGACAATCAAAATTGGTGAGCTCGCTAAACGCACAGGTGCCACAGTAGAAACCATTCGCTATTATGAAAAAGAGCGTTTATTACCCGAGCCTTTTCGTAGCGAAGGGAATTATCGTTTATATAATGAAGAGCACATTGAGCGTCTACAATTTATCCTACATTGCCGTACGCTCGATATGGCTTTAGATGATGTGCGAATCTTACTTGAATACTGGGAGTCGCCTGACAAGGACTGCGGCGATGTGAATAACTTGCTAGATGAGCACATTCATGCTGTGGAAATACGAATGGAAGAACTGATGCACTTAAAGCATCACTTGACCGTTTTGCGCCAGAAATGTGCAAGTAGTGCACCAGCGTCATCATGTGGCATTTTAAACGCGCTTGTCGATAACTCCTGTCATGAGTAATGATATCAGTAGTGTTCATTTCTGACGGATCAAATCATGAAAGGTTAAATACGCCCTGATGTTAAGCACAAAAAAACCCAGCAATGATATTAAGATCACTACTGGGTTGGAGGAAATAACAACTATGTTGTGCTGACTTAGAAAGTCTTATTTATCATTCATAGCAAGGTAGATATTACGATCTGATGCGGATGCGTCATCCACGTATTTTGAATCGCGCCATGTCGTATAAGCATAGACACCACTGTATGGGCTGATACTGTTCTGACGGAAGTCAGAAATCCAATTTGTACCATCGAAAATTTGAATATGGCCATGTGGACGCTTTGATGAGCGATCATAGACAATAACATCACCTACTTGGGTTGGCATATCATTGCTGATTTTGCTGAAACCTGCTTTCTCAAGTGTGCCACGAGTAGCGTACTGATAGGCTGAAGGATTTGGAGTGAACTCATAACCAGCTGATTGTAGTGCTTTACGTACGTAACGGGCACAATATCCAGAGCTGCCAGATAAAGCCACTTTTGAGGCGCGAGCAGCAGCGATAGCGGGGGCTGAATTGCTGTCAGGAACCTTATTGACTTGCTGCTGTTGTTTTTCAGCGTATAAGCGGCTGTTTAATGATGAAAGCTGATTCTCTTTTTGCTTGGCCTGCGCACTTAGGTTGCTAATTGCTTGACTAATTTCATCATTATTAGAAACATAAGCACCACTTTTGGTGCTATAGATGTTTTTTGATGAACCGTAGTTTGATGCCACAGAAGTATTGGTGATGGTATTATTTGTTTGAGAGATTGTGATAGCAGCACCACTCGTTTGTGCTATGCCCATACCCAGTACTGACAAAATCAATAAAGCCTGTTTCATAAATCTAATACCTACGGTTAATTCAAAATCGTCTGTTATCAACAACAGCGCAGTCAATTAAATCTCAATAACTCAAGTATATATATGTCATAGTGACTGATACTTCTGCTGCATATTATTCATATAAAAAATGATTATTGGCGATCACAGCTCATTGAAGTCTTACGAAGCTGTTACAAATCAAGCTGCTGACCAAAACACAAAGCCGACTTTAGCATAGGTTGTTTAGCCTGTCATCACCCTTAAAAACCCCAAAAATACTTTTTTGATGTCGAAAAAATTGCTAATATCCCACATTTTACAATGTAAGTTTGTGTAACATGTACAGAATATAGCTGACTAGATTGACCACAATTTCTACTGTTTTATAAGCAAAAAAACGTCTGAGGGTTAAATCTATAATTTAGATTTAACCCTCAGACGTTTTTCTATTGGATGAAGTAATTACCCTATATAGGGTCTAACTAATTATTAAGATAATATAATAATTTATAATATTAATATAGATGTTAATTCCCTACTGGCTTATGTAATATTACGTAATTGTTTCGATACATCCTGTATATTCTTGTATTAACCCTTAATTATTTATCTATTTTAAGGGTTAATAACCGATAAATCCGCTTACATTGTCATCAAAAGTTACAAATTCAAAGTTATTTTTGCTTTTAAAGTCGCAATAGCTAATGATTTTTTTGATGAAGAATCATTTTATAAGCAATAGAACAGTCTTATACCTGCCTCATTTACTTTTAACGCTAACACTATAATCAAAGTATTCTTAACTGCTAACACACTATAATTGCTGCTCTACCGATTCAATATCAGCATAAACTTGGGTCGTCCCGTCTTTATTGAGCTGCATAACCTGATAGGGCATGAATTTATTTTGATACTCCATACCTGGGCTACCAACAGGCATGCCAGGTACGGCAAGACCCATAGCTTGTACTGGCGGATTTTCTAAAAACTGCGCCATATATTTAGCGGGTACATGACCTTCAAAGACGTAACCATCAGTAGTGACTACAGTATGGCAAGAACGCATTTCATTTGGAACGCTGTAGCGCTCTTTAAATACGGCTAAGTCCGCAACATCTTGCGCGGTTGCACTTAGACCATTATCTTCTGCATGACTTATCCATTCTTTACAGCAGCCGCAATTGGCATCTTTATAGACAGTGGCTGAGACGTTTTTTAGTAGGTCTGGTTTATTTACTGATGTCATCATAGGAGTATTTATAACGTTTGGTTCAGCTGTCTTTGGAACAGCCAAAACATCTTCAGTTGATGCCGATGTTGTGCTTGCATCAGATACGCCACTACTCGGTTGGCTACAAGCAAATAGTGATGAGGCGGCAAGTAATACTAACGTACTACGCAACCCCTTAGACAGATAACGATTGAATATAAGACTGGATTTTATTTTTAAGGGGGTCATAGTGCTCTCTCATGTACTGTAGATATTGTGAGCTATAGAAGGTCAAGTAACACTTCATATCGTTTGGTAATGTAGCATAATAACCCATCAAACGGAGTACGTAAATTTATCCATTGAGCAGTGCGGACTGGTATCATAAGCAGTTTTCATTTTGAAATGCTGCCTGTAGTATTAACAGGTCTATCCGAGTTTTGGATTTTGACTAAAAATTCAAAACTCATAATTTTGGATAATTTGCGATGCGCCTGTCTACTATTAATCTACAAAAGCGTTTGAGTACTCACTTAAATCAATTACCGCTATCGCTTACGCTAGTAGCAGCATGGCTTGCAGGAGCTATTTTTTTATTTTCGCTAGCGCCTTATGGGTTTTGGCCGCTAGCAATAGTATCACCAGCGATTTTATATGCGCTGTTGGTGACAAGTATGAGTGGTCGTCGCGCTTTTATTATCGGTGAAGCTTACGGTATGGGGCTATGGTGCGTCGGCGGCTTTTGGCTCTATACTGCTATCCATGATTATAGCGATACACCAACGTGGCTCGCATTGATTATGATTGCATTGATGGGTCTCGGTATGGGACTATTTCATGGATTGTTAGCACTAGTCTTTAACCGTATGGTAGGCAAACAACCCTTTTCATTTGCTGCTCTTTGGGTGCTACAAGAATGGTTAAAAACTTGGTTATTCACAGGCTTTCCGTGGCTGTTTGTTGGTTATGCATTTACTGAAGAGTATTGGTTATCGTCCTTAGCACCCGTTGCTGGTGTTTTTTCCGTCTCTTTTGTTGCCATACTATTGGCTGCAAGTTTAGTAGAGCTACTGCTTCGGCGCAGTAGTTATGCCATCGTTTCTGTACTGTTATTAGCCATTAGCACATCATTATGGCTGGTCAATCCGCAATGGACAAAACCTAAGGGCACACCTGATCTGTCAGTGTCATTGATTCAAGGTAATATTTCACAAGATATAAAGTGGCTGACTAAGTATCAAGTAGAAACGCTAAAGATTTATGCGAAGTTAACACGCACTGAGTGGGGACGTGATGTTGTGGTGTGGCCTGAATCATCTATTCCTATGTTTCAGGATGAGGCTGCGGGCTTTATTAGTGAAATGATAGAAATGGCCAATGCGACCAATACGACATGGATAACTGGTATCCCTTATAAGGATAAAGCGGCATTCAATGCCAGTACGGATAAGTATCCCCCATTTTACAATAGCGTGATTGCTCGAGGTGTAGAAGCGGAAGGCCTATACAAGAAGCAGCGTCTAGTGCCTTTTGGAGAGTATATTCCATTTGAAGGCGTGCTCGATATTTTCCCAAGTTTGGCCGGTAGTCAGGATATTAAGAGCTATAGTCGTGGTAGTGATCAGCAGTCACCGCTAAAGGTGCGTGAACACAATATAGGGACGGCTATCTGTTATGAGGTAGCTTATCCAGATACCACGCGTAAAAATGCCATCGATACTGACTTTTTGTTGACCGTCTCTAACGATGCCTGGTTTGGCACTTCAGCAGGACCATTGCAACATTTGCAAATGGTACAAATGCGCGCGCTTGAGAACGGGCGCTGGTTTATTCGAGCGACCAATACTGGTGTTACCGCTATCATTAACCATAAAGGTCGTATTGTAAAACGCGCACCGCAGTTTGAGCGTACTGTACTACGTGGTGAGATACAGGCACGGGTTGGTAACACGCCCTTTATGCTTATGGGAAATTATCCTATCTTGATAATAATAACCCTGTTATTACTAATAAGCTATTTTGGCAAAGGTCTAACCACACTTAGAAGACGAGGGTAATAGTAAACTTAATCATAATAATTTAATCAGCGTAAGTTTTTTATTTTTTCTAGGTAACGTCCTAACGCACGTAAATATAAAAGTTTTAAACTATTGATCACATAAGAACTGATTGAAAAAATTATGTTGACATAAGGCACGCGCCTCATACTTAAAAAGAGATAGCTATATACGGTCTATCATCTTTTAGTTGATACTTTCATTTAATGCACGCGATTTTTGATTGTCATCTGCCTTAGTACCAAATTCAATAGTTGCATGTTGTATATTCTGATGCGCCAAATCTTCCTTGATGTTTTCTTTCATAGTAATAGTCTCTTCAAACGTTATATCGGTCTTCGGTACAATATGAACTGTAAGAGCATTCTCAGTGGTACTCAAAGCCCAGATATGTAAATGATGAAAGTTTTGAATAAAATTATAGCTCTCTAAGATAGCAGTGATTTTACTGAGATCAACATTTTGAGGTACTCCGTCGATAGCAAGCTTGATACTCTCTTTTAGTAGACCCCAAGTCGATAACAGTATAACGACTGAAATAATCAAGCTAACTAGAGGATCAACGATATTCCAACTTGTATAGTAAATAATAATGCCCGAGATAACGACACCTAAAGAGACCAATGCATCTACCATTAGATGCAAGAAAGCACCTTTGATATTAATATCGTCTTTTTGACCTTTGTAGAATGCAAAAGCAGAAACAGTATTTATAAATACACCTATTAGAGCTGTAATAATAATAACTTTTCCTGCAACTTCCGGTATCGTATCAAATCGACCCAAGGCCTCATACGCAATACCTATAACGATTGTAACTAACAATATGGCGTTAATAAGAGACGCCATTATAGAAGCTTTTTTGTAGCCATAGGTATAAAGCGTAGTAGATGCTTTCTGTGCTAATTTCATTCCAATTAACGAGATTATTAAACTGGCAACATCACTTAAGTTGTGGCTAGCGTCTGCGATTAAAGCTAATGAATTAGTTGAATAGCCCACTATAAACTCGATGAGCGTAAATGCAGAATTTAGACCAATCCCAATATAAAAAGCTTTATTCATATTTTTAGGGTCTGGAGCTTGATGACTGTGGTTATCTGAATTACTCATAATTTACCCTTGTTTAGGTTGCTGCATTTTATTAAAGGTAGAAAATAAGTTTATTGCATATTTTCTATATTGCACAGTCAATATTGCTCTAATACCGTAGACACACTTATTTTTATCAATAAACTGAGCCACAACTTGATTGTGTGTCCTATCTCTCCTTGGGCGAAAAAAGCGGATTTTACTGTAATCTAACTGGCTTACGTAAGCTTCTTGTTCTCATGTTCAAGCTCTTTAGTATGTGTAGCTTAGTCTTGAATGTTGGTTAGTATAGTTTCATTAGTGCGCTTTTTATGACATGACCACATAAAGGTGTAATCGTTTAATGCTTCAATCAGCATGCGAACGGCGCGTTCTTTAATCTCAGGAGTGTAAGTTTGTCTTTTCATTATCGTATTCTCTCAGAAAGATGATTTACCGCTTCTTAACAGCGCGTGTAAAACCTTGCATCTGACGACTAAGCCGGTCTTCATAGTAAACTATCCCAGTATTGTCAGAAACTTAACGTCTTGTGAGGATGTACTAAGTGCTAACTTCAAAATGGTTGAAATACCTACGCTAAATGACGACAAAAAAAGCCTAAGCAATCTAATGAAAAAGTAGATAATAAAAACCCAATCTACATGACAAACAAAAAAATGCCTCTGGGAGTTGACTCCCAGAGGCATTTAGTTTTAAATATAGCTAACGGTTACAGCGTGTTGACGCACACTGTAACGAACAAATAAGCACCTGAACTGCGTTATTTGAACAGCATTAAATGCCCGTGTAGGTGCATTTTATCCAAAATTTGCTTTCATATCAACTTTATTCACTATACATTTTAAAAACCGCTTGTTCGCTCGTTACATCCTCGTGCTGCTCTCTTTATAACCGTTACCCGTCAAATGGGTGGCAGGCTAAGGCGACGACTGCGTTTGACAGAAGGGTAAAGCTCTCGACAGGGGGTTCTAGACATATTGAGCAACGCAATGAGTGGTTATTTGTGCATATCGTAGCGGTATATTGGGTGTATTGCCCTTGCTAGCGTATGACAGCACAGTAGCGGTTAAGAGCGTGTCTAGGCGGTGCTATCAGCCGTAATCTTAACAACCGTAGCTTGATACAGTGATACGGTCTTGATGACGCGATGGGCGATGAAGTCGGCATGACTAATCACATCAAATCCAAGGAATGCACTAAAGTGTTTGTGAGTATGCTAGAAAATACTCATAGATGCTTTAGGGTGAGTGTTCCTTGAAATCTGCTCAAGGCTCCAAAATCAGCATCGGAACTTACTTAGGCTAATTTAAATAGTATATAGCCCACTAGGCTATATACTATTAGACTTCAGAGAAAAATTTAGAATAGTTCTTATACAACAGTCATTTATTCAGTGAGTCGATATTGTCATAGTTGATTCATAAGCTTAGTGTGAATAGAACGAGATCTACGCTTTAGGTAAAGTCTCTTCCTAGCTCATAACTATTCTTTATCTTGGAACCTTGAATACTTTTATTTAATCAACATCCAAGGCGTTATCTTTGTTTTGAATAAGTATTAGATTATCTTGAGCTTTCTTGAGTTTATTTTGTAACACAGTCACTTGTTCTTGTTCTGATAGGTGACGGCTCGATAGCTCGCCATATTGCTTATTCAATATACTATGTTCAGCTTCAAGTTTAGCCTGTATTTGAGTCAGCTGCTCATAAAGTCCTGATAGCTTATCACGTTCAAAGGTTACCGCCTTTAGCTCTCCTTTGATCTCTGCGGTAGCAGTTTGTATCTCATTGCGTTCAGCTGTGACCGTCTTTAGCTCTGACTTAGTGGCTTTAAGCTCCGCCTTTAAACGTGCAATCTCTGCTTTATCGCTATCAGCTGTAGCTTTAAGCGTGGCTACCTCACCAAGACTACTAGTAAGCTCTACAGATTGCTTATCTAATGCGCTACGTGTCTCTACAAGCTGTGATTGTGCTGTTTCTGCTTTAGTTCGTTCAAGCTCTAATTGATGCTTAGTATCTGATAGCGTCTGTTTGGTAGCATCATGGTCAGCTGTGGCTTGCTGAGCCGCTTTAGTTGCTGTCTCCGCAGTAGTGGCCACTTCGTCCAGCTGCTGTAGTAGATCTGCTTGTTCACCCTCTAAGGTTTTAACTGCTTCTTGCGCTTCGTCCGTCTCTGCTTGTGCCTTAACCTTAACCACCTCTAGAGCTTCACGCTCCTTAGACAGCCTATCGTTCGCCATATCAATAGCTGTCTGCCACATATCAGCGCCAAGCGTGTGCAAGCGTTCAGTGATACCGCTAGGTAAATCCACTTGTTGCAGCTCTTGCTCTTCCTGCTGTTCTCGCTTCCAACTCTGCATCGCATCACTAATGGTAGTGAATGAGCCACCGCCTAGCGCCTTACGCACCTCTGCCAGTGTCGGCTTTATCCCTTGCTCCTGTAATCGGTCAGCTGCTGCATGAATATCTTGTGTGGTGAGTGCCATGATTTTGTATTCCTTGATAGTGCATTGTAGTATGTTGTATATAGTATAATACAATATACAACATACTACAATGCAAGGTGTAAAAAAACCCCAAGTCGTCTTGAGGTCATGTGCTTGTTATTTAATGCCTAGTGATCGGTTAGGTATTCTTCTAGGGCATCGTTGATCATGTCTTGATAGTTACCGCCTGTTTGCTTAGCTCTGTCCTTGAATTTGGCAAGGATACTTGGGCTAATGACACTGGTTTCCGTAGACAACGCTTGAGATTTGATACTGCCACGGATCGCGCCTGACCAGTCGGTGACTTCTGGAATGTCCGATAAATCAATGTCGTCATCGCTAAGCGTGGCTAGATGCTCTGAATCTGCTTACTACTTAGCAGTTAGTGGCGGTAATTCGTCTATTTTATAGCTAACCTTGCTCATAATACTCCCTACTAAATCCTATAATATGCCTTGCATAAGAGACCGCACGAGTTCACTATCATCGACTCCCTTTGATGTGTGCGTCACAAGTGAGGTTAAAGCGCTGTTAATTGGCTCTTTTGAGCATATTTTTTATATGTAGCTTTTCATCAAAGTCGGTTAATTTTTTTAAGTAGCGCACATACTCTGCGTAGTATTCAGGTTTTGCCATACGCGCCTCGATCTCTTTTTGTGTCTCAACCGGCGTTTTAATCGATTGAGGAAAATTACTAACTACCTCATGCTTGTCTTTAAGTTTCCAACCATATTTTTTAATCTCAGCTGGACTAAACACTTTGACAATATCTTCAAGGCTTGTACTGCTGGTGTCCCGAATACAAAACACGATTTCACTGATTTCTCGGCCGATTTTGTTTTCTGTATAGCTAACCTTCAGCGGTGTGTGCTTCTCAACCTCTGCTATGGCTTTATCTAAGACCTTAGTTTTAAAGTCTGTGATTTTTCCATACTTGTCTGTGCAGTTGAATTTTTGGCGCAGATACGCAACTGAGTACGCTTTTTTACCACTCTGCAAGTGTAAACAGCTACTGACAAGCTCGAACATTAAAATACCGTAAGAGCCCAGCTCCACGATATAGCGCCTCTCGTACTTCGTGAACGTATTTGACTTATCAAATACAGTTAACATCTCAGTCACTGTATCTGTCAACGTCACCGCTATTCGCCCTTGACCCTTTAGATACTCACACTCAGCAACCCAACTGCTACCTTTTCTATTGACGACCTCATCTGCTTTGAAATCATAAAACCAAAACGCTTTTTGTAGCAAACTATCCGATAACTCACTTAGCAGCTGGTATGTACCATCTTTTTCGAGCCCATATTCTTTGGCAAACTCTGAAGCTGTCAACATAAACGTCCGCTGATTAGCATTTTTATCAACGGCAGCTCGAACCTTTGGCGATAAAAGCATGATCAGTCGTCTCTCGTTATGCGTCAAATCTGTAATCGCGTTTAATAATCTGTTTTGTAGCACAATCCAATTCGGTCCATAAACCCAGTTGCTATCGTCTTTTTTATCGGATGTTGTACTACTGGCATCTGAGCTTGCATTTTGAGGGGATTGTATAGGCTTTTGAATCTCTTCTTCAAAAGGCAATACCTCAAAATCAAAGTCAATAGGAATGGGCTCAATAATCTCAATAGAGGCGTTGAAATCATTTCTTGTGTATCTAATATGATTGATTAAAGCCTCACGCTCCTCTGGTGTCAGCGGTTTTTCAACGCGTACCCTGATTGTATGGCCAAAGTCTTGCCTAAGCTTGTCTTGAAAACCCTGCATTTCTTCAGGTGTCATATCCTAACCTATTTGTTTGGTTTTAACTAATATAACATATATGACGAAAAATTTTATAATTTTTCGTCATATACAAGGTATTTGTCTACCTAAAACAAGCTAAATGTCTACCTATACACTAAAACAACAAGGTATTTGTCTACCTATAACAAGGTTAACGTCGTCATTTAAATAAAAAAAATCCCCTGTAATACTTATAAATGAAGCGCTACAGAGGATTGGCGAAAAACGTATAAATCTGTTAAATCTGTATATATAAATTCAAAATAATATACGTGTATTTTTAGGTAAGAATAAAACAGCAACTATTTTATTCTGTGGTAACGTGATCAGAGGTATAGTCACCATTAGCAATTATATGGCGTCGTATGACCACATAAGGTTTGTTATCGAATGTTTAGGTCGAAATACTAACCAATATATTTAGACGTCTCTACAGAGCTTTCTCGTTCGTTTTAGGACACATAGCCAGAATGGAAAATAAAAAAGTGCCTGATTCTTAGGATCAAGCACTTTTGTGAACTAACACTGTTTACTTAATAATGATATCGGCACTGAACGATGATAATGGCATCATCTTGAACCTCATAAACCAGTCTATGCTCTTGATCAATGCGACGCGACCAATAGCCTGCCAGATCGTGTTTGAGTGGTTCAGGTTTACCAATACCCTCAAATGGGTCACGTTTGATGGCTTTAATCAGCTTACTTATTTGCTTGACCTTCTCTTTGCTGGTTTTTTGCCAGTATTCGTAGTCCTCCCACGCATCCTGTGTCCAAGATAAGATCAAGCGTCCACCTCATCATCACAAGTCAATAATGCGTCATCCGTATTGATGTCATGCTCGATTAAACGACCCGCCTTAGCATCGGCTATAGAGCGTCTGAGGCGCTTGGCATTAGTGGGGCTTTTTAGCAGATGAAGCGTTTCCTCATATGAATTAAACTCTTCTAAACTCATGAGTACCGCAGGTTTGGCGTTTTGTCTAGTAATCACGATCGGCGATTTGTCGGTATCTACCTTATCGATATATTTGGCTAGGCCCTTTCTAAAATCAGTGTAGTTCACAACATCCATAACGATTACTCCGTGTTTGGTCATATTTATTTGTATGACTGATATTATATACCATAGCTGTACTTATATCTGTACAGTTATTTTTACACTGATTTATTTATGGCGCTGGCCGCTCAATCCGTAATCACCCGCAGAAGTTTGTGGCGGCGTATTAAGATTAGAGGGTTTTTGATAATCAAAGGATAACGGCACGGTATTGGTTTGCGCCACTTGAGTTAAGAACAATTTGATTGCTTGAGACGGCGTTAATCCATAGCTTTCAAACACGGCAAAGGCGCTATCCTTGAGCTCTTGATCGAGCCTGATATTATAATTGGTTGTCGTCATGGCATTACAAATGGCTTATATATGTACGTACAATATAAACCATTTGTAATGCCAAAACTACTAAGCATGCTTTTTTCATATTATGATTTCTGCTTAGGGAACGTATAGCCTATCGCCAGTAAGTGCTTTTTGTGGGTCTTTAAAAAAGCTTCATCTCTTAATTGAGTGTGTAACCAGCTGATCACTTCTTGGGTACTTTTTCCTGAAGGCGCATAGCTACCAAATGGGGCATAGTTAGCCAATAGAGGCGCAAAACGGTCGATCTGTTTGACGGTTAAGGATGGTATATCTCTATTCTCATTATTCTGATTTAAGTCCTCCAGACTTTTTTTCTTGGTGGGCTTAGCTTTGACATTAAATTTTAGTCCTGTGACGGTACGACCACGTTTAACGTTTTCATAGGTGATTTTAATATCTGACTTTTCTGTTATTTCTTCAACGCTTGGGTTGATGACTCGACTTTTTAGGTTGTTAATACGTTCGTAAGATTTAGAAAGAGCTAGCTCCTCTCTAATTTCTTCAAGTGACATTGTCCACGAGCTCATTGCCTCATGTTTTTTGGCCAGATGGTATATATCTATTGAATATTCACCCTTCAGTTTAAGTACATCTTCTTTTTTATATTTAGTGAATGGATTATTTTCATCAAAAACCTTCAACATCAGTAGCACTTCATCTGTAAAACATAGAGACACATAGCCATCTTCATATATTGATCTGATGACCCACTGTACATTGACACGGCTACCGCGTTCATTTCTATAGCTAAAAAATCGCCTCATCATCGTTTCACTAGCATCTTTTAATTGAGTATAAGCAGAATCCACTTGAATGTTGCAAGCCTCTGCAAATGCTTTCGCGGTTATCTCTATAGTGTCTTTTTCAGTGGCATCTATCAAACGCACTACTGAACTAGCAAGCAACAGCAACCGTTTTTCATCAAGTGTCATTTCATAAAACGCTTGTAGAATACGATTTTGCATAACAACCCAATTTGCAGGGTATTTCTTCTCATATAAACCAACTTGGTTAGTCATATCTACGCCTTAATGCTCAAATCTATCTAATTGTAGCATAATACCTGCTGATTGTAGCTTTTAACCTAGCTGATTGTAGCATTAACCTAGCTGATTGTAGCATTAACCTAGCTGATTGTAGCTTTATAGATCTTGAAGCCCTTAATTGGTAAGGTCTGAGAGCGTCCTAAAAGTCTTTAAAAGTCTTTAAAAGTAAAAAATATGTTTTTATATTAAATAATAGGAAAAAAACCAAAAAACCGACGGATTTAAGATGATAATTTGATCGACCAATCACTTATAAAACTTATCAGTAGCTCAGAATGCAATTGTCCATTTACTTGATGTTAATCCTCGTTCACATAGTTCGGATCAAGCTTGGATCTTTGAAAATCTTCAAAAGCATGGTCAAAGATATTTTGAATATCTTCATCTGTCATTCTGGACAACCCTGTTTTCACATTCTCAATATCAGTCTCATTTTTTGTAGATAGTTTGTCTTCATTTTCAGTAGCCATTATCGACACATCTGTAAACACTTATCAAACCGTTGCTAAAAAGCCTAGAAACCACTCTTATATACGTTTTACGCTCTGTCCGATACGATGGTAGCTAAAGCTATTCTAAAACGCTTAAAACAGCCGATAACCGTCTCCTAACCTTTCGCTAATTAGTAGACGATCCAGCTGTACCTTCAATTAGGCGATTTCGAGTAGCTAATGTGATGATGAATAAATATCAAGCAATGAACCGTGGTCACTGTCCTGACTGTTTTTAGGTGGTGTAAAGCTGCTTGGTACCACCTCAGCTTTACTTTGTATTTTATTGGCAATTGCTTTCAAAAATTCACGGTGCTTTTTCAAACGAGCATATTTTTCATTATCGTGTGCGTCTAAAAAAATAGCTTGCAGTTCATGATTATCATCATCGTCTAATGCGTTGGCCAACCACTCCCCCAATATTTTATGTGCTTCAAGCCTGTCCTGATCAATCTCTTTTTTAAGAGCCTGTAATTGCTTAATCTTATTTGCGAATAAATCATCTGATATTACTGACATTACCTCATCCTTTTTTTAGCCAACTATGATAGAGTTGATCCTAGCAGTACATACATAGGTATGCAAGGTAGTAAAATACACAAGACCACATCGTTTCGTGGGCGCAGTAGTATTTTAACCCTCTGTTAAGAGCGAACTTAGGAGTTTGTGTAAAAAAGACCCACAAGGGGTACTGTTTTTTTACATAAACTCCGTCGTCCGGCAGGGGGCGAACCCCCTACAACCCCCAAGAAAACATTTTTCAATTCCGGATTTTTTGCTATGAATAATAAAGGGTTTCACCTGTCGGTTAGCGCCGTTAGTAAGGCGAAAAATCATAGCGTGGTGGCAAAGTCGGCTTATAATTCTGGCTCAAAACTGGTTGATGAGCAGTCAGGAGTCGTCCACGATTACACCAGTAAAGCTAAAGACAAAATCTTAAATTTAGTGGACAGTGATGGTACTAAATACACGCAAGTTGTTGAGAAAAATGTGATGCATACGGCGTTGTTAACGCCAACTATTGCTGGGGATCTAGCAGTGACACGTGAGGGTTTCTGGAATGATATTGAACGCATTGAGACTCGTAAAAACGCGCAATTGGGTACTGAGATTGATGTGATGTTTCCTGATGGGATCACCGCGGATCAGCGTATAGTTCTGGCCGAGCGCTACGCTCAAACCTTATCTGATCGCTATAACGTGCTTGTCGATGTGGCCATTCATCGGCCCCACAGTCACGAGAAACATGTGGGGGAGGTTGAAGTGGTTGAGCTGACCAGTCGTAACTTTCATGCCCATATTTTACTCTCAAGCCGTGAGATAGTAGCGGATGTTGAGGGTTATGCTTTATCAGCACGCAAGAATTGGTTGCAGTGGTCAACGGAGGAGCGGTTATCTAAGGGGTTAAACGGACGCGGCGATGAGCTTAAATATCAACGCACCCTTTGGGCGGATATGGCCAATGAGCTACTGCCTAAGAATAAAACCATTAGTGAGAAATCCTACCGTGAGCTGGGCATCAATCGTTTGCCAAAAATGAAACTGGGTAAATCACTATATAAGGATATTCTCAAAGGCAATCGTTCAGTGATTCACGAATACAACGAGACGATTGATGAGATCAATGCTTACATTGAAAAAAATGGTTTAGTAATTGAGTACGACGACAAGGGACGTATTGACCTAGAAAGCAATGAACAAGAGGTTAACGGCGTCACAATACATTATAAAAAGCGTAAACCCTTTGCGCGAATTGAGCTCAGTAATATCCGATTTGTAGATCCTGCCGTTGAACTTGAACCCGCTATCCCTAAAAGTAACAGTCAGACGCATAGTGATGCGGCGAATGATCACGCACTTGATGAGCTTTTAGCAATCTCAGCCGACTTTGTGAGTCAAAAAAAGATGGTACGCAGCGCCTTATTTTCAACCATTGATGCGCTGCATGAAGAGTTAGCGCACCAGTCTAAACAGATTATTACTATTGATAAAAACATTAAGAGTACCCAGCGGTTCACCGAGGAGGTGGGACAGGATTTTAGTGACCCCCGCCAAAAAATGATTGAGCTTGCCAGGCAGATAAGCACAAAAGAGCAAAGTGAGGCACTAAAGGCGGCTTTAGCGTTGGTTGAGGAGTTTAGACAAGATGATACCCTACAAACAGGCCGCGCTGTTAGCCGTCTTGAAGAGCAGCTGTCACAGATTGATAAAACGGTGCTGAACAATAAAACGGTTTTAAAAAAGCTGATCCCGCTTAATAATGAAGTCATTGCGGACTACAAAGGGTTGAAGGCCACGCTAAAACCCTTTGCCGCAAAGCTGAATAAACTGGCGACTGGCTTTAAAGCTCTTGATGAGATTGATATTGAAAAATCCGACTTATCCTTACAGTGGGATCAAGCGTTTGCGGATCTACAAGAGATAGACGTCACCAATAACATGGACACTTATCATAAGTTTGCCGCATTTGCAGATCTGGATGTTGAGCGCTTTAAATATCTTCAAAAAGAGCGTGAGGCGCTCAGTACGTTAAAAGCAGTAGAGGTAGACGCGGATGCTTACACTCGTTTAACGGCATTGACCGCTGATGTTAAAGCGTTTAAGACTGCCAATGATAACGACATCAAACAGTTAAAGCAGCAAATTAATACCAGTCAAAAAACCTATCAGCGCCTGTCGCCGTTTTATGAGCAGCGTATCGCCTTACTGGATCAAAGTGAAGCTGTGATTGTGCAAGATGATGACCTATACGATGAGATTACCCGTACCAAGACCACTCAATTGAACGCAGATCGGCTTGATGACTGGCGCAACCGTACGATGGTGCTTCACCACCAGCTCAATAAAGCACATGAGCAAGCAAAGCTTAAGGAAGAGGCTGAGCGCGCACGAGAGGAGGCTTTAACCAGGCGGCGAGTAGCTTTACAACAGAGACGGCAGCAGGCATCTCTTAAGCGTCAGCGAATCAATGAGACCAAAGCATATCGAGATCGATTTGACAATTTAGTGGTACGGGTGCGTGACCGCGTTGATGCCCTTGATTTTAAGGCCGTTGATGCACCGATCGAAGTGATCAACGCGGCTGAGGCGGTTGCCGCACAAGCATTTATATTCACTACTCTAAAACACACTGACAGCTTTACGACACTACAAAAAAGTTTACGAGACACCGATGCCAAAAAAATTGCAACGCAGGTGCAGAAGGCAGCAACGACGCTATGGCAACAGCTTGAGCGCTTGCCTGACAATCAAGATAAGGTCGAGGTATTAACCCAGATCAATGAGCGCTTTGAGCACGTTCCTGCTATCACCATAGATGGGGCAACGCTCACACAAACTGTGACAGATCACCTGCAAAAAACGAAGAACGCCATCCAAGCGCATGAACAAGCACAAAGACGCCGCTACTCCTCACCACGCCCATTTTAGGCGGCATTATAATAATGAGTACCCCATGAATAAAGACAATAGCAATGAGCAAGACATACACGATCAACTTGTTAACCTAGTGACTTCATTGACTCCGGTCATTGGGGCCTTGCGTGAGCTGATTAAGCGAGCCGATGATGCGGTAGCGAGGCGGCTTGAGCGTTCGCTTAGCGGTATTGATAGCAAGGTGAATGAGGTGTCTTCTGCCATTGAAGAATTAGGTAGTAGCGCAAGCACGACTTCGCAGGCATTGAGCCAGTATCAAGAACTCGTGTTAAAGCAGCTTCAAGCAGCAGTGACGGCTTTCACTGACAATGAGATGCCGCGTCGTTATGATGACAAAATAGCGGGCATCATCACCGATATGAAACAGCAGATTGATACGGCTGTAGAGTCGGTCGTCACTGCTAAAAACGATAGCATAGAGGTACAAATCAGTACCATGCAAGGAGTTGCTGATAAACTTAGCGCAAGCGCTGACAATCTAGCCCTATTTACCAATCAGTACCAAGCTGGTCATAAGCAGATTATTGAAGATATTGAGACCTTTGAGACCACCACCAAAACGCGGATTGAGCAGGTCGAGGGTAGAGCTAGTAAAGACTTGGACAAAATTCATAAGTCCATTGAGACTATGAGTATTAAAAGGATTGCAGCCGCTGTCGCAGCGGGTACGATGGCTGTGATAATAAGTTTGGTGGCTCTGGTATTTTGGTATGTGCCAAGCTTTGATGAGATTGCAGAGATGAAATACCAGCAAGCAGAGCTACAGCGCGGCATCGATGAGCTTGAAACGGGTTGGAAACAGGCCTTTAATAATGCTCAAAGTGCGCAGTTTATTTTGGCTTGTGATGTTAATAAAGAGCAGCCTGATGCAATCAGCTGGTGCGTTAGAGCAGACAGTAAGAGTGTTTTGAGAGATGAGAGAGGCTTTGTTTATTATAAAATAGCTGGGGTGCCGCGTGCAAAGCCGACTGAGTAAAGACGTATGGCAATAGTGAGCTATATTGCCCAAAAGTGCGTCTTCTGAAACATATAAGACTGAAAAAAGGCTTGTTTGATTGTCGTTATCTTTGTCTATATTAAAAAGCCAGATAATGACACTTTATCTGGCTTTAAGGGTTATTGTTTCTTGTTAAACAAGAAGTCTGTAAATATAAGCTAAAGTGACTAGGCTGCTTGGTCAGTGTAAGCTGTGACCAACTCTATAAAAGCAGTTTCAAGGATGCTTAAAGTGTAGTCGTCAACGATAAGACCATCATCCAGCTGTCGTTGCACCCAGACATAAATCGCTTCATCATTATAAAGAATAGCGTCAACACCAAGTAATGATGCCAGTTGTACGCCTTGCTGTACTTGTAAGCTGAATAACAGCTTAGAGGCTAAATTTTTAGTCTGTTCACTAAACCAAGCGCAGCTGTTGAGCCGCGATAGATTGTTATTCATTAGTATTCTCCTGCAGATTATTGTGTATAAATAATGGATAAAATGACTTACTACAGGTCAAATTATACCTATATTTTAATCTATTGCAAGAGAAAATAACCTTCTGTAGGTCTTTTTATACTTTTAAAGGTGATAATGTCTTATGAGCGAAGGTGTTCACTCAGGCGACTCACTGCTGTCCTCATTTATGATTTCATATAAATCACCAACATTGATTCTAAGATACGTGCATAAAGACTCGATGACATCTAGATCAACTCGGGTGGCTTCTTCATGATACATGCGAGTAATGGTGCCACGATTGATGCCAGTATCCCTTGCGACATCGGCAATTTTAAGGCGTCTTTCGCCCATGATGGTCGATAAGTGACACTTCACCATAGTGGTTTCCTCATTAACGATTGGTGGTTTTGATTGGTGAGCAGATTATAACGAATATGAGTGGCTAACGTATTCCTTTTAGTAGCTCAAATTGATATTCAACAGCGGTAATTTACCTGGTAGTAGGCAGTTCGTTATGCTGTCTTTGATACAGGACGTCTATCATGATGGATATACGCTAGTTAGAAAAGGTGATGCTATTTTTACTATGAAGTATTGCTATTAGTAGTAATGTGACGTACATTTTTAGTTATACTTATATACTTATATACTTATATACTTATATACTTATATACTTATATACTTATATACTTATATACTCAATACATACTACAGGGATCTGTATTTATGAAGGTAATCGCGGTATTAAATCAAAAGGGTGGCAGCGGTAAGACTACCATCGCAACGCATTTGGCTCGTGGCTTACAGCTAAAAGGCCATAGTGTTTTGTTGGTGGATAGTGACCAGCAGGGCAGTGCGCGTGACTGGAGAGCAGTTGATGAAGACAATCCGGTACCGGTGATTGGGCTCGATAGACCAACACTTGATAAAGATTTAAAAAACGTCTCTGATAAAGATTATGTGGTGATCGATGGATCGCCGCAAGCTACTAGTCTGGCTATTTCTGCTATAAAAGCGGCTGATTTTATATTGATTCCGGTGCAGCCGAGCCCCTATGATATCTGGGCGACCAGCGATTTGGTTGATTTAGTGCAGCAGCGTATTGAGATGATGGATGGCCAACTAAAGGCAGCCTTTGTTGTCTCACGCGCCATTCAAAATACCAATATTGGTAAAGAGGTTGCAACCGCGCTGCTTGATTATAATATTCCGGTATTAGAGACCAGAGTGATGCAGCGAGTTGCTTATCCTAATAGTGCTGCCCTTGGTAAGACAGTATTTGATACCGAATCGCCTAGTAGCAATGCGATACAAGAGATAACCGCATTGGTCAGTGAGATTCAAATATTTTTTGGTGAGGAGTAAGTCATGAGTTTATCAGCAGGTCGTCCTAGTAAGAACGTTAAGGATCAATTGGCTTTATCGGATGTGACGGACAGTCCCAAAAAGACGGTACGCGTGAATTTTAATTTAGATGAAGATAAACACATTGCGCTCAAGCGGTACGCGCTTGAAAGCCGAAAAACGGTGACTGAGTTGTTGACTGAAATGATTGAGGAAAAGTTGGTTGAGCGATAGGTATAAAAAAGGGACTTTCCTAAACTTTGTGTAACTTCTTATACCCTATTAGCAAATAGAAGTTACACAAAATCCAGGATGGGCTCGTGGTCGATGCCAATCCGTAACTGGACGTCTGCTCTGAATCGTTTTATGATTATGTTTGATGACCGTATCAGCAAGCATTTAATCTAAACGGCAGTTACACAGAATTCGGGATGGTCTCAAAAGCAGCGACAACTTCTACTATTAAAAAAGTAGTCGTTAAACCTAAGGCAACCATTAACTTCTTACTATTTTCTTCAGTAACAACCGCATGGCTATGATCATGATGTTCTGACATAAAATATTTTCCTTATTCTATTTATGATGAGCAGAGATATTGGATAACAGCCAATATCTCTGCTGTAAATCGACTAATCTATTGGATTAAGAAACTTTTTTTTCATTTATCCAACGATAAAGCACGGGTAACAGCACCAAAGTTAGTAATGTTGAAGAGATAATCCCGCCAATCACTACGGTTGCCAGTGGCCGTTGAACCTCAGCCCCTGTTCCGGTTGCCAGCGCCATTGGTACAAAACCCAGTGAAGCCACACAAGCTGTCATCAACACTGGTCTTAAGCGCAAAATAGCCCCTTGCCACACGGCTTTATGCACTGGATATTTGTCCCTTAATTCCTTAATAAAGGTCAGCATTACCAGTCCATTGAGGACTGCAACACCAGATAAGGCAATAAAGCCAATTCCAGCTGACATCGATAATGGAATATCCCTTAGCCAAAGGAACAGCACACCACCGGTCAAGGCAAAGGGTATCCCGGTAAAGACCAATAGACTTTCTTTGACATTGTGAAAGACCGCCATCAGTAAAATAAAGATAGTGATTAAAGCCAGTGGAATCACGATTTGCATCCGTGCTTTGGCTGAAGCCAAATTTTCAAACTGACCGCCATATTCTATCCAATAACCACTTGGCAAAGTGTATGCTTTGAGCTGTGTCTGTACATCAGAAACAAAAGACCCTAAATCACGCCCTTCAACATTCGTTGTAACCACAACTCGGCGTTTACCATTTTCTCGACTGACTTGGTTGATTCCTTCAATGGTCGAGACTTGCGCGACATCCGACAATAAAATACTGCCACCATTTGGAAGCTGAATAGGTAACTGGGAAACAGATGCGACACTACGGTCTTGCTCTCCAAGACGGATAACAAAATCAAAACGACGATCGCCTTCTAAAATCTCTCCCACGCTTTGTCCACCAATATTGGTTGCCACAAGGTCTTGAATTGAACGCACACTCAAACCATATTGTGCAGCCAAAGTTTTATTTACCTCGACATTCAGTAATGGCAAACCTGAGGTCTGCTCAACTTTCACGGCACTGCTACCCGATATTTGCTGAATGATTTTGGAGATTTTAGTCGCCTCAGTATTGAGGACATTCATATCATCACCGAAGATTTTCACACCAACATCACTACGCACACCTGAGATCAATTCATTAAATCGGAGTTCAATCGGTTGTGAAAATTCACTATTATTGCCTGGAATCGTGGCTAAATACGTCACCATACGGCCACGTAATTCATCTAAACTTTCTTTAGGATTTGGCCATTCTGAACGAGGCTTTAACATGATATAGCCATCTGAAATATTGGGTGGCATGACATCTGTTGCAACCTCGGCTGTACCCGTTCTGGCAAATACTGCCTTAATTTCAGGGAAACTCTTTAAAAGAAGTTTTTCAGTATTCTCCTGAATACGTAAAGACTCTTCTAAGCCTGTACTTGGTGAACGTAACTGTTGTATCGCAAAGTCTCCTTCACTGAGCTGTGGTGCAAATTCACTGCCGAGTTTGGTACTGATAAATCCCGTAATCACTAATAAACACAGTGCAAAAGTCAGCACAACTGCTTTGTATTGATACGAAATATCAAGAGTTTGCTGATATTTAGCTTTTAGCCATAACATCCAACGACTTTCTTTTTCTTGAATATCGCCTTTGACCCACAATGCCACAGCAGCAGGCACAAAGGTGATCGATAAAATAATGGCTGCAACAAGGGCGAGTACCACTGCCAATGCCATCGGATGGAACATTTTTGCTTCCACACCACTTAAAGCAAAAATCGGCAAATACACCACCAAAATAATAAGCTGACCAAAAATAAGAGGACGACGTGCTTGGCGGGCAGCCAGAAAAACTTCCTTAAAGCGTTCACTTTGTGTGAGAGGTCGTTTTAACAGTTGCTGTGTATGGGCTAAACGCCGGATACAGTTTTCGACAATCACCACAGCACCATCGACAATGATGCCGAAATCGAGTGCACCTAAACTCATCAGATTGGCACTGATATTTTGCTGTGCCATCCCGGTTAAGGTAAACAGCATAGAGAGTGGAATGACACAGGCAGTAATCAAGGCAGCACGGATATTCCCTAAAAACAGGAACAGAATGATGATGACCAGGATTGCTCCCTCTACCAAGTTTTTCTGAACGGTTTTAATCGCCTTCTCAACCAAGATAGTACGGTCGTACACCGTTTCAATCACTACCCCTTTAGGCAAACTATTCTGAATATCTTGAAGCTTGGCATCCACAGCTTTAGAAACAGTCTGGCTATTTCCACCCATCGCCATCATGACAACCCCTAAAACGGTTTCTTTGCCGTTATAGGTTGCCCCACCGGTTCTTAAATCATGCCCAATAGAGACTTGCGCAATATCACCAACCCGAATTGGGCTGCCATTTGGGCTACCCAGCATGGTGTTCTCAATATCAGAAAGCCCATTGAATGCACCCGGTACACGTACCGTCAGTTGCTGACCATTGTCTTCAATATAACCTGCACCTCGGTTCTCATTATTTTGCGCTAAAGCCTGTTGCAGTTGTTCTAATGAGATATTCAGTTGCTGCATCCGGTTTAAATCGGGAGAGACCACATAGGTTTTTTCAAAACCACCAATACTGTTGACCTCTGCAACTCCCTTAACACGTTGCAGTTGAGGACGCACAATCCAGTCCTGAATCTCACGCAAATCCATCGGCGTGTATGCAGTTCCATCCGGCTTTTTCGCATTCGGATCTGCCTTCAGTACCCATTGATAAATCTCACCGAGACCCGTAGAAACGGGGGACATCGTCGGTGCGATTTGTGCAGGCAACTCAGATTGCGCCTCCTGTGTCCGTTGGTTAATCTGCTGACGGGCCCAATAAATATCAGTCCCATCTTTAAAGATAATGGTGACTTGAGAGAGTCCATAACGGGATATGGAACGGGTAAGCTCCAGATCCGGAATGCCAGCCATGGCATTTTCAATGGGATAGGTAATCAGCTGTTCGACTTCAAGCGCAGTAAAACCCTTGGCTTGAGTATTAATCTGGACTTGGGTATTGGTAATATCGGGTACAGCATCAATCGGGAGTTTCTGATAGCTATACACCCCGACCGCAATCCAGGTACAGACAAAGAGCAACACCCAAATCGCATTTTGTATGGAAAACTGAATGATTCGTTCGAATAAACCTTCGGGTTTTGGTAGATCAGAATTAATGTCCATGGCCTGCCTCGTCTTTTTCTAATTCAGATTTCAACAAGAAACTGCCTTGAGCGATATACTTCTGCCCTTCAGTCAGCCCAGAAATCACTTCAAGCCATTGTCCATCACTTGAAGCCTGCCCCAATTGCACTTTCTGTGCTTTTAAGTGGACTTGACCTTTTTGTTCTGAATCTACGATGAAAATACTGTCTTCACCTTCAATACTTTGCAGCGCAGACTTTTGAATCCGAAGGGCTGATTTTGCTGTAGCTTCCGGAATCAACACTCTCACTAACACATTAGAACGCAACTCAGTAGCTTGCGCATCGAGTTTTGCGCGCACCACCAGACGCCCTGTTTGTACATCTGCCTGAGAGGTTAAGCTTTGTACAGTAGCTTTATAGCTTTGATCTGAATCATTCACTTTAAAGTCAATTTTTTGCCCGGCTTGCAGTTGACCTGAGAATTGATTCGGCAAATTAAACTCAAGCCATAAATCTTTCAGCTGTTCAATGACAAAGAGCTGATTAGCCAGTTGCACATTTTCACCGACCACAATATCTTTTTGACTGATCACCCCAGAGATCGGTGCTTTAATCAGAAAACGCCCATTGTTATTGCCACTTGCACCTAATGCATTTAAACGTGCTTGTGAGGACTGGACAGTAATCTGCGCTTGACGGTAGGCATTTTCGGCACGCTGGTAATCCTGTTTGGCAGAAACCCCCTGTGACCAGAGTTGCTGTTCGCGCTGGTAATCTTTACGGGCCAAATCCAGATTCACCTGTGCCATACGCAGATTTGCCTGTTGGTCGATCAGTTCAGGCACGGTTAGTACAGCCAGCGTTTGTCCTTTTTGCACGCTCTGTCCTAAAGCCACATTGATCTGCTCGACATAACCACTAAAATTAGGCGATATATGCGCTTGTTGATCGGTATTCACCACCAATTTACCTGGCAGGGTTGTCAGCTTTTCAACCAATCCTGTGGATGCAACAGCAACTTTTAAACCTTGTTCAACCATTTGTTGGCTGGTCAGTTGTATTTCGCCTTCTTCAGCATGTCCTTCTTCAGAACTATCTTCATCAGAATATTCGGCATTTCCCTCATCATAACCACGCCCCTCAGATTCAGTTTTTTTTGAACTTAACCAAATAGCCAGACTGACCAAGACCGTAATCAGAATCAAAACTACAATCATGAGAGACTGGGATATTTTTCCGTTTTGCTTGGCGTTCATTTTATCGTGCTCCCCCATTGATTAAATTTTGCGATGCTTCGACTGCCTTTTTATTCAGTTGTGTATAGGCATCCGAACGGCTAATTTCTTCATAACTTGTGCCAATACTGAGTGCCTCAGCTGCTAGGGCAGTTTGCCAAGCTTGACGTAGAGTTTGTAATTGACCCAATCGAAGATTCTGCAGTTGGGTGGTTGCTTGCTGAACGTCGGTAATGGACAGTTTCCCTGCCTGAAACCCTAGTAAAGTACGGCTCTGAACTTTGGTCGCCAAAGTAACTTGTGCTGTTGTGGCATCGAACTGGCTACGTAAACCTTTGAGCTGATGCATGCTGTTGGCAATATCGAGTATTTGTTGCTTCAGCTCACGCTGCTGCTGTTGGTTCAGCAATATTTGCTGTTGCTGGACCATCGGGATCGCATATTGCTGGCGATTGAAAATATTCAGTGGAATAGCCACGCCGATTGCTAAAGTCGTATCGTTGCTTTCATTAGGGGTTTTGCTACGTTTCATGCCTACATTTAAAGTCGGATTGGGACGTGCCTGAATTCTTAAATTTTCAATTTGATGATCCGATTGCTGAATGTTCAAGGCATAGAGTTTTTCTAGCCACCCTTCAGCAATATACCGTTGCACAGTTTGGAGACTTTGCTCTGGCCAAGGGATAGCGGTTTTATTCAATTGAAGATGTGAAGATGTTTCTCCCCCCCACAAATTAGACAGCTGACGACCGGCAGCTTGTTTATTCAGCATCGCTTGCTCATAAAGTCGTTGGATTTCTAGCGCTTCAATTTGGGCACGCTCAAAATCAACCAGGGCAATACTGCCTGCCTGATAGCGTTTCTGGGCACTGTCCAGATTGACTTTACTTGTTTTTAACTGTACTGAATAAGCAGACTGCTCAACCTCAGCAAGTGCAAATTGCGACCATGCAAATTTAACAATCAGTTGGCTTTGTGCCTTCCATAATTGCTGTTGCAATTGGATTTGTTGATTCGAGGTATTGGCAATCACCCGGTTCAGCTTACGCTGACCAAATAGATCTAGAGGTTGACTAACGCCAACATTGAATTCCTGTTCTTGACCTGAGCCAAAGCCAGACTGTTCTAAACTTATACTTGGATTCTGCCATAACCGACTTTGCTGAATATTCAATTCAGATATTTGCTGAACTTGTTGCCACGGCTTGTCTTGAGTCTGGTAACTTTGTACTTTTGCTAAAGCGGATTCAAAGCTGGTAACGTTTTCAGCATAGCTATATTGCATAGCCGCTGCACATATACAAGCAACCAAGCTATGACGCAAGAGTATAATTGATTGTGAAGACATGATTTTTCCCACTTATTTAAATAATAAAAGTGGTGGGAATGTTTTAGGCTACCCCACCATGAGCGGGGAAAATTCGGGAGGTAGGCTTTGTTGAAACAGGTCAGGAGCCTGATAGCTGTTTTTCCAATGAAATTGTGGATTCACTTTAACTTCAGAGCTTGGATGAAACACATCTACTTTTTCATTTTGTACAATCAAATGCATCATCGATGGTAGATGATCTTGATGATCTTCACCGATTTCTAAATCGCTACTGAATGTTTTTATGTTTTCTGACTGTCCATTATGATCGTGTTGACGACTATCGCTGGCACACAAGGTATTTTGGTGATGACCAAAATGATAACTCTGCTGTGATTGAGGCTGTTGTTCATGGACACAAAAGGCCGCCGCCACATTCCAAAAGCTTTGGAACATGAACAATCCAACCAAGACTGTAATCCATGTAGTAGAACGCATCATCATAACAACCGAAAAATTTGTACCAAGTATAAGGCTTAGAGCCACTCCAAGGTCAAGCTTAATAAATTAAATTAAACATTCAATGAACACTGAATAGCCGGCACTTTTGCAAATTTACCTTGTCTCTATAAGCTCACATCAATTTCAGGTAAGAATAACAATAGATAGTGAACCGTACCGGGTTTGTCGGAGACTTTTTATTTAAGTTAGGCCACCTGACCTAACGGGTTAATCTTATCATTGTACATTGCTTCAAACTCAAAAGGCAATTTCCATGAGAGTTTCCCAAACTTTGTGTAACTGCTTATAATCCACTAACAGGAGAATAAGCAATGACTAACCAATCTGACATCAAGAAACTGGCTGAGCAAATGGCCAGCAGCATGAAAAGCTTCGATGACATCAAAGACTTTCAAAAGCAGCTCATGCAGTCCTTCATCGACACTGCATTTACACTCTCCTAAAACCATTTAACAAAATCTATGACTATTTTACTTTCCCTTACATAATCGTCCTAGTGTATATCTTTTTTTTTGATTAGCCTATTCCTAAATCAATTGACTTTAGCGAAGTATGATGAACGATATCCAATTTTCAGATTGCGCAAAGGCATGTATGAACTGTTACCTTACCTGTGCCAGTTGTGCAAATGCCTGTCTAAAAGAAGAAAATCTGGAGATGATGCGAGAATGTATTCAGCGTTGTCTAGATTGTGCAGATATTTGTCAGCTCTGTGCTCGTATGCAGCAAACAGAATCTCCTTTTATGAAAGAAATTTGTGAGCTTTGTGCCAAGGTTTGTGAATACTGTGCAGATGAATGTAGCCAACATGAGCATCAATACTGCCAGCAATGTGCTGATGCTTGCCGTGAATGTGCCGTCGAATGTCGAAAAATGGTTGCCTGATAAATAAAAGAATTAGTTGAGTTTAGGATTTACTCAATGAATAGCCAACGTGTTAGTTGTTAGTGGGTCAAACCACTAACAACTCGCAAAAAATGGCTGAATTTGTGGACGTTGTTTTTGCGATTCGATCCAAAGAGAGTACTTTGATTGAACGCGCATGAGTAAATCAGCACTAATACCTAAAGCATCGTGCAAACGTAAGGCTACATCGGCTGTTACTGGGAGGGTGTAGAATATCGAACTTTCTTACTTTTTAGAGTAACTCAGCTGCTTGTAATGCTATTTCTTTAACATCTAAGCTAAGGGCTAAATCTGCATTGATCAAATCTTCAATATCGAAAAATCTAGCTTCTAGGGCGTCATCACCTGCTAGAGGATCACCAGAAACCCAAATACAAAGTACGGCTACAAGAACAAAATGGTGACGCAGCTTACCACTACTATCAAAGTCAAACGCGTCTACAGCGTTAAATGTCTTAAAGGCTTTTGATACAATGCTTGTCTCTTCATAAAGTTCACGAACGGCAGCATCTTTAACAGTTTCCCCACGTTCAATTTTACCACCGGGAAAACCCCATCGACCTGCATCGGGTGGGTTAGCACGGCGTACTAAAAGCACCTTTCCATCTTTAAAAAGTACTCCAATAGTAGCTACTATTGGACGTAGGCTCTGTGGTTCGTATTGTATTATAGGTTCATTACTTAGTATATTAGACATAAAAACTCAATTGAGAATAGGACATAGAGGATAGCTTAATATTCAAGTCCTCACTAGGGAACCGAACCAGTGAAAGCGCCTGACAATCTACCATTAGACTATACCTTAACAGTAAAACCCCCAAACGATAACCTAGCTATCATTAGACTTGTTTCTATTATTAAATGATAGTAATATCTTGATATTATCAATGAACATTATTTATTGAGTCTAAATAATAGAGGTAGTGTTATGAGCGTTCGTATTTATGTGAGAGCAAGCACTAAGGATCAAGACGCTAAGAGAGCCTTATCTGACTTGATTAGCTTTAGCAAAAGCTACGATGATAGCTATGCTGAATATATTGAGCATTTCAGTGGTACGAAGCTCGATAGACCCGCACTCACTCTGTTACTCAATGACGCTGAAGAAGGAGATATTCTACTGGTTGAAAGTGTGGATAGATTAAGCAGGCTATCTCAAGATGATTTTGCAATCTTAAAGCAGCGCATTAAAGACAAGGGCTTACGATTGGTGGTAGCTGATCTACCAACCACGCATACGGTCAGTGAAGGTATGACCGGGGATATTCTCAGGGTAATCAACGATATGTTAATCGACTTATTAGCCACAATGGCAAAGCTTGATAACGACAAGCGTAGAGAGCGTATCAAGCAGGGATTGGCTAACAGTGGCTATAAGCCCACTGGTAAAAAGCCTAATACAACGAAACATAATCGTATTATAGAATTAAACAGTCAAAACAATATGACAAAAGAGGAAGTAGCTAAGGCAGTTGGTGTTGGGGTAGCTACCGTTTATCGCGTATTAAAAAAGTAGTTAGTCATCAGTAGCAGCTTAGGTATAGCTTTTTTATTCAACACTAAGTATTGAAATTAAGTATTTAAAATGTTTTAAGTAAAGACATGTAAAAACGATTCAGTTGACAAGAGTTCAAGCTATTTTTGACAATATTTTGAGTATTTTGAGTATTTTGAGTATTTTGAGTATTTTGAGTATTTTGAGTATTTTGAGTATTTTGAGTATTTTGAGTATTTTGAGTATTTGAGTATTTATGATCATATTTAGTGAGAATGGCCATAATCTAAAGCGGGCTGTATAGACTCTTTTTCAGCACGCTTATCGTCTTACTTTTCGGTGAAAGCCTTCAGATATGGTTTAGTAAACACAATCACCTAAAGTAGTCTGTCAAAAGTAGTTCCATCATATCAGTCTATTTTAAGTGGTCTATTAGTTGATAAGTGAACCTAATTAGGTAGTACCTTTGAGGCATACCCTACGATAACAGGAAATCCATCGCGGATGACAAAACCTGTTTAGCTTTTAAACAAGACGGGTTTGTCGATAGTATGTAAGATAAGTTGGAAAAGTAACTAGAGTGTAAGACTATTCATACTGGGTCTGAATCAAAGTTTTATTGTGATTAATTTCTGCTCAATATTATTCATTTGTCGCCATGATGAGTGATGGCGGCTTGTAATTTAGTTAGGAAAAATAATCTTGAGTAATAATATACGTTTGTATCATTTGTATCATTTGTAGCAGAGCTTGTTCTAGGCTTCTTTACTTACACTTTTCTGTAAGTTATTTTTTAGTAAATGATCGAATATAAATGGGCCAAAAGGTAAGAGTGAGCCGAGTACGCCCGCAGGTATTGCCCAAAGAGGCATTTTCATTTTGATAGCTGAGCCTATAAGTATTATGATATAGGTAATAAACAAAATACCGTGTGCCATACCGATGTATTTCACACCTTCTGGAATATCCAGCATATATTTTAGTGGCATGGCGATGAAGAGCAATAATAAGAAAGAGGTGCCTTCTAGGTAGCCTATAAGGGTAAGACTTTTTAACGCGGTCTCTTGTTTTTTTCTAAGGCTGTGAATTTTTTCAATAGTTGGCTGAGCCTGTGACACTATATTTTCCTTTTGTTATTATCAATAAAGAATTTATGGATTATTCAATGTCTCTATAATAATGGCTCTACGCAGAGCTTTTAAGTATTGGGTTTTAAGACCTAAAATGAGTGAGTACCTATACCAGTCATACATTACCTTCCAGTTCACATTTTATAAACATACTCAAGTATAAAAAGTATTTTTCCGTATAGAGTGACTATGACGCTAGTTCTTTTTATTTGTACTGATCAATATTCACTTGTTTATTCATTACGCTTACTTTCCAAAAATATCATATCAATTATAATCAACGCTACACCGACACAGACACCTATA
>NZ_JABLTF010000007.1:0-15094 GCF_024085615.1 Psychrobacter sp. PSP | reverse complement strand
ATACTCATGTAGAACTGCATGTAATAACACTAATTTGGACTTTGATAATGAAAAAGGATAAACCATACATTGTTGTGGTTTAATATTGTTGTAACAACGGTAACTTTACTTATTTAATAGAAGAAAAAACAAAATCAATTAGCGATGTTTAAACTGGTATTCATTGATGGTCACTTTAATTAGATATAAAGTAAGTAAACAAAAAGTCAGTAAGGTAATTGATAACGTGTCTAAACGAACCATAAGTATGTTGGCTAAAGAACTGAGTGTAAATGTCGAAACAATTCGCTTTTATGAACGCAAAGGCTTAATTAAACAACCACCAAAGCCTATGCAGGGCTATAGACATTACCCGAAAGAAACGGTAAATAGAATACATTTTATCAAGCGTTCTCAAGAATTAGGTTTTACGCTAAATGAGATTGAAGGGTTACTTGCGTTAAACGATAGTCCATGTAGTAAAGTACAAGAATTAGCTAATAAAAAACTGATCGCAGTACAAAAAAAGATGGCTGACTTGTTGTTGTTAGAACACGCTTTGGAAGAACATTTAGGACAATGCCAAAATAATGATGACGATAGCCACTGCCCAATAATTGATTCGTTGCAACCGAAGTAAATGATTCACTTAACTACCATTTCCCACTAAAACAGCATATCCAATTTTACTTCTGCGCCTTAATTCAAGTTAGCTTATTCCCCGTATCTGTCGTAGCAGATTATCAAAGATAAATTTTTTATAAATCACCCTTGACTCCGTACTTAGGTACATGCAATACACTTGCATTATCTAATGAGGTATCTATATGAATCAAAAAGAATCAAACCTTCCAATGATAGGAGGCATCATAGCAGCATTAGGCGCAGGCGTATGCTGTGTAGGTCCTTTGCTCCTGTTATTACTTGGGGTAAGTGGCTCATGGATTGGTAATTTAACTGCATTTGAACCCTATAGGCCATTATTTATCGCATTTGTAGTGTTGTTGTTTGGTTACTCAGGTTGGAAAATTTACCGTCCTGTAGAAGAGTGTGAGCCGGGAACGGCCTGTGCAATTCCTAAGAAACAGCAACAACGAAAAGTCATTTTCTGGCTGAGCGCTATAGTTGCGACAATTTTAGTGACCAGTAATTATTGGATACTTTTGTTTGCTTAATATACAGATCAAGAAATTTATAACATTTTAAAATTTGGAGCTAATTATGAAAAAATTATTATTAACCGCACTGCTTTCACTTTCTAGTTTTGGTGCTTTTGCTGAAGTAAAAACAGTTACACTGGAAGTGCCAACGATGAACTGTGCGACATGTCCAATCACAGTTAAAAAGTCATTAGAAAATGTTGATGGCGTTGAAAATGCGAAAGTTACCTACAAGCCTAAGCTAGCTGTTGTTTCTTTTGATGACACTAAAACCAACATCAATGCATTAATTGCAGCGACTACCAACGCTGGCTACCCTTCAAATTTAAAAAGTGAAAATAAGTAATATTTAGCCCCTTAGAACTAGTTACGCGTATCGGAGATAAAGCAGGCTCTATAGGTGCACTTGTTTCGGCAATGGGATGCGCCATGTGTTTTCCCGCGATAGCTAGTCTTGGTGCGGCAATTGGGATGGGATTTCTTAGTCAGTGGGAAGGGGTATTTATCAATACGTTGTTACCACTGTTTGCAGTATTAGCGCTGGTAATGAATATCTTAGGCTGGTTTAGCCATCGTCAATGGCACCGTAGTTTTATCGGTTCAATTGGCCCCATTTTGGTTTTACTCTCTTTATACCCTTGGTTCCAGTACGGGTGGAGTTCATACGTTACTTATACGGGGCTAGGACTAATGGTTGCTGTATCAATTTGGGACATGGTTTCTCCTGCGAATAAACGCTGTGATGATGAAACTTGTACCGCTTAACTTTTTAAGAGGAATAAAATATGTCAACGAATAGTTGTTGCTCGCCAAATGACATCCAGCCAGAACAATTACATGTAGCCATTATTGGTAGTGGTTCAGGGGCCTTTGCCAGTGCGATTAAAGCAGCAGAAGGCGGAGCAAGAGTTACTATCATTGAAGGAGCCGATGTAATCGGAGGTTGCTGTGTAAATGTCGGCTGTGTTCCTTCAAAAATATTGATCCGTGCTGCGCAATTAGCGCATCAGCAACGTACTAACCCGTTTGATGGTTTAGAAAATATTCAGCCACAACTTAGCCGCTCCTTATTAGCACATCAGCAAAACGCTCGCGTCGAAGAACTACGCGATGCTAAATATCAACGTATTTTAGAGAGTAATCCCGCGCTATCTTTACTTAAAGGTTATGCACGTTTTAAAAATCAAAATACCTTGCTAGTTCACAAGTCTGATGGTAGTGAAGAAGAGCTGGTTGCAGATCGCATTTTAATTGCAACAGGCTCTACACCAAGCATTCCGCCAATTAAGGGTTTAGTTGATACACCTTATTGGACATCAACAGAAGCCTTATTTGCAGAAGAGTTACCGAGTAGTCTAGTTGTCATCGGCTCCTCCGTTGTTGCTCTGGAAATTGCGCAAGCTTATGCCCGTTTAGGTAGCCGTGTGACAATTCTAGCCAGACATACCCTTTTATATGCTGAAGATCCGTTATTAGGTGAAAAACTGGCAGAGTGCTTTGAAAAAGAAGGTATTAGGGTACTTAATAATACGCAAGCAAGTCATGTTTCTTATGATAGCAATGGTTTTTCATTGGAAACTAACGAAGGAACATTAATCGCTGAAAAATTGCTTATCTCTACGGGTCGCCATGCAAATACTGGAAAGCTTGGTTTAGAAAATGTTGGTGTTGAAACAGATAAAAGTGGTGCCATTGTTGTTAATAGTATGATGGAAACATCAACAGCTAACATTTATGCCGCTGGAGATTGCTCCAATATGCCACAATTTGTTTATGTTGCTGCTGCTGCCGGAAGTAGGGCTGGAATTAATATGACAGGTGGAAATGCGCAACTCGACTTATCTACCATGCCTGCTGTTATATTCACCGACCCACAAGTTGCTACGGTAGGTCTAACCGAAGTACAAGCTTCAGCGGTAGGAATAAATACGATAAGTCGTGTACTTGATATGGAAAACGTACCAAGAGCTTTAGCAAATTTTGAAACGGATGGTTTTATCAAGTTGGTAGCTGAAGAATCCACGGGAAAACTGATAGGCGCACAAATTTTAGCCCATGAAGGCGGAGAACTGATTCAAAGTGCGGCTCTTGCTATTCATAATAAAATGACAGTCGAAGAATTGGCAGGTCAACTATTTCCGTATTTGACGATGGTTGAAGGATTGAAGTTATGCGCTCAAACCTTTAGCAAAGACGTTAAAGAGCTATCTTGCTGCGCAGGGTAATCATTTAACGGTAATGTACTTACAGAAATGTTAATGGAGTGCCATTAATAGCTGTTATTTCAAATAATTTTCTAGCGGTTTTTTCTCAAAATCTGTTTTAAGACCTAAAATGAGTGAGTACCTATACCAGTCATACATTACCTTCCAGTTCACATTTTATAAACATACTCAAGTATAAAAAGTATTTTTCCGTATAGAGTGACTATGACGCTAGTTCTTTTTATTTGTACTGATCAATATTCACTTGTTTATTCATTACGCTTACTTTCCAAAAATATCATATCAATTATAATCAACGCTACACCGACACAGACACCTATATCTGCAACATTGAAAAGAGGATAATTCCAGACATCAGCATAATGCACATGGATAAAGTCAACCACTTTACCAATTCTTAAACGATCGATTAAGTTGCCAATCGCACCACCAAGCATTAAGGCCAACCCCATAGATAATAGCTTGGCTGCACGTGGCGCTTTGATTAAATAAACCGTTAAAAAGATAGCCATTACAAAAGCTAAGCCTGAGAAAAACCATTTCTGCCAACCGCCAGCGTTGGCTAAAAAGCTAAATGCTGCCCCATAGTTATAAGCGAGTGTCCAGTTGAGAAATGGTTCAATGACCGGTACGGGGTCATTGAACGCTAATGTGGTTTGGGCCAACCACTTAGTCCATTGATCAAGTATTAATACCATTATCGCCAACAAATACCAGATAAAAGCGCGACTGCCATTGGCAACCATTTTTGGCATTTTGTCCAACTTATCTTTAGGTGTTATTGAGTTGCCTGAAGTCACGTACATAGCTTTAGGCGTATGATTCATGGTTTTAGAGTCAATCGATTGATGAGTACTACTCACAGCTATAGGTACTTTATTGTCAGCAATATTAGTACTAGCCGATTCAACGCTATTCAATTTAGTACTATCTAATCTGTCGGTAGATTCAGTCATAGTTGTTTTCTTTATCTGTGTTTATACAATGAACAATGTTAAACGTATATGTTTTTGGTATACGACTATTAATCGCGCCACTTTTATAAACGGCTCCACTTACCGCTCTGGTGTTATGAAACTTACGGTAATAATTTTTGGGGCTGTCCTAGATAACTAGTTCAAACCCTGTTTAACCCATTGTTTTAATTGTAGTAATTGCGACTTTGGGTCACTGTGATTAAAACGCCACTCACATTCCTTTAAATAGAGGTGAAAATGCTCTTTTGGGACCCCGTTAAACTTACGTAGATGCCGTTTAGCTTGGTTCCAGAAGTTCTCTATACCGTTAATATGATTCTTGTCATTAACAAAGGTTTTAGAGTGGTTGATACGATAATGAGTAAACTCACTGACATCTAATGCGTTATAGCTTTTAAATGAGTCAGTATAAACAATGCTATCAGGCTTCACTTTTTCTCTTATAATGGGGATCAAAGTATCTGCTTTAGCATTGGGTATAATACAAGCGTAGACCTTGCCATTACGCTTTAATAGACCAAACACGGGCACTTTGCTACCAGCACCTCGCCCTCGCTTGCCTTTACGAGTGCCACCAAAGTATGATTCGTCTACTTCGATTTCGCCTTCAAATAGACCAGGGTCTTGACTATTCTCGTAAATAAGCAGTCTTAGCCTATGAAAGTAATAACTGGCTGTGGTTTTATTAACACCAACTAAGCTTGCTGCTGTTCTCGCGGTAGAACCGGCAACAAATAACTCGATGAGTCTGCTTTGTTTATACCAACTTAGTTTACTCTTTCTCATAGTGCTATCCTAAATAATTTTACTCATCTAGGACAGCCCCTTACTTGAGCCTATGGATGAGGTACTACTCAATCATCGCTCTTTGGTTGAAACGGTGTTTGGGGAGCTTAAAAACTTGTGCCAAATCGAACACTCACGCCATCGTAGTGTCACGGGGTTTATCACAAACTTGCTGTCAGGTTTAATTGCTTATTGCTGGTTTCCCTATAAACCCACCATCAAAAATATGCCTCAGCAGGGACAGGTAGCAACATTGTAAATTTGTTTATACCAACTTAGTTTACTCTTTCTCATAGTGCTATCCTAAATAATTTTACTCATCTAGGACAGCCCCTTCTTTTTAATCTATTCAAACAATCTTTATTCGATATAAATATTAAGCATTTAACATGCCAAGACGTATTTAGAACCAATTCTCCATAAAAAAATCCTGCCTTGAAGTAAGACAGGATTTTTTTATCGCAAGGCTAATTTTCTAGCCTATGCTATTTACAACTTAGAATGCTTTAGTAATTGTAAATACAGCACCAGTCTCTACACCACGTTTGTACGGGTTGGTGTCGGCGTCAATATTTGTGCCGACAGCAGCAAGCTCAGCTGACAGGTCTTCAACAGAAGCAAAGCTGTAAGTCACACCAACTTTCCAGTCGATGTAGTTATCATCGCCACTAGCGTTATCACTGAAATCATAATCGTCAGCAGTGGTATAACCTAAGCTTGCTACACCACCGAAAGATGCGCTCAATGGCATGCTATAAGTCAGGTTTAAATACCATGCATCAGTATCTAAGCCAAAAAAATCATTAGTGAAATTCACGCTTGCAAGCAAACTGTCACCAACAGTGATGGTGTCTGCAAAACCTAGACGTGCATACAGCTCAAGCCAATTCAAATCAGAAGCACTTGGATAGCCGTAGTACCATAAACCGACATCTAAAACTGGTTTAGACGCCAAAGAGCCAAGTTCAGTGCTATAACCTACATATGGATCGAGCTCTAATGAGCTACCAAAGCCGACATTCGAGCCCCAGACACCTGCGTATAAGCCAGAGCTATGGGTTAATCCATAACCAACTTGAACGGCAGGGTCGCTTTCAGTTTGTGTCATACCACGATAGCGGTAATCTGAAGTCATTGCTGCAGTACCAGAGAATGATACATCGCTTTCAGCTGCCATAGTCAAGCCACTTGCACAAGTGAGTAAAGATGCAGCCACTAATGTAGAAAGTTTAAAGTTCATGTTGGTATTCCCCCAAGCTGTTTATTACAAATGTTCAAATCGAAATGATTTGACTCTGAACTTGTTATTGAAATAGCAAAGGGCGTGCCAACTTTATTAAGTTACTGTTTTATCTTATTTCTTTGCAATAAAACTGCAATAACTTACAAAACCAACTTTGAAGCATTATTGTATTGCACAAATATTGGGCGATTTATTGATTTTGCACCAAAACAAATCAAACTGTATCAAATTGTTTGTAAATAGGAATTATTCTTATACAGTTTATATTCTGCACGATGCAATAAAAAAAACCAACCGCAGTTGGTTGGCTTTTTAAGTATTTTCTTCTGAGCAAAGCATGAAAAATTATTTTTCCATATTTGATAGGATTGATGTTCTGACATCATCCAATGTGGCATTGATGGTGAGCATCACGGCATCGGCACATTGTTTGATCGCAGTGTCAGGATCTTTTAGACCATTACCCGTCACTGTGCAAACGATCACCGAACCTTCAGCGATTTTACCTGCTTTAATATCACGGATTGCACCGCCGATTGAAGCCGCCGATGCAGGCTCAACGAATACGCCTTTTACTTCTAATACTCTTGGATTAGGTTTGGTCATTTTGGGGCTGTCCTAGATAACTAGCTCAAACCCTGTTTAACCCATTGTTTTAATTGTAGTAATTGCGACTTTGGGTCACTGTGATTAAAACGCCACTCACATTCCTTTAAATAAAGGTGAAAATGCTCTTTTGGAACTCCGTTAAACTTACGTAGATGCCGTTTAGCTTGGTTCCAAAAGTTCTCTATACCATTAATGTGATTCTTATCATTAACAAAGGTTTTGGAGTGGTTAATACGATAATGAGTAAACTCACTGACATCTAATGCGTTATAGCTTTTAAATGAGTCAGTATAAACAATGCTATCAGGCTTCACTTTTTCTCTTATAATGGGGATCAAAGTATCTGCTTTAGCATTGGGTATAATACAAGCGTAGACCTTGCCATTACGCTTTAATAGACCAAACACGGGCACTTTGCTACCAGCACCTCGCCCTCGCTTGCCTTTACGAGTGCCACCAAAGTATGATTCGTCTACTTCGATTTCGCCTTCAAATAGACCAGGGTCTTGACTATTCTCGTAAATAAGCAGTCTTAGCCTATGAAAGTAATAACTGGCTGTGGTTTTATTAACACCAACTAAGCTTGCTGCTGTTCTCGCGGTAGAACCGGCAACAAATAGCTCGATGAGTCTGTTTTGTTTATACCAACTTAGTTTACTCTTTCTCATAGTGCTATCCTAAATAATTTTACTTATCTAGGACAGCCCCTTACTTGAGCCTATGGATGAGGTACTACTCAATCATCGCTCTTTGGTTGAAACGGTGTTTGGGGAGCTTAAAAACTTGTGTCAGATTGAGCATTCACGCCATCGTAGTGTCACGGGGTTTATCACAAACTTGCTGTCAGGTTTAATTGCTTATTGCTGGTTTCCCTATAAACCCACCATCAAAAATATGCCTCAGCAGGGACAGGTAGCAACATTGTAAATAGTGTCAATGAGTTACAATGTGGCTTATCCCGAACTGGGGTTGTAAATAGACAAGTCCATACAGACAGTGAATTGGTCAATTCGAATATTGGAAATAATAGGTAGCCCTTCATGTCCCTTAAGAGCGCAGAAAAGTCTCCGTCATTAACGCAAAATAAATCGTCGAAAAAATCTTATCTGTTGGCGTTCGCTTTCAGCGCGGGTTCATTATTGACAGGGCTAGCAGCGACTGGGCTGACGGCCGTGCCAGTGGCATCGCAAGCGGCAGGATTGGGCGATTTATTTGGTAATAAAAGTGCTGCCCAACCGAAATTTTTGCCTGTTGATGAAGCGTTTCAAGTTAGCAGCAGCAGCAAACCGACCAATAATGGCACGCGCTTAGCCATTAAATTTGACATTACGCCTGAGCACTATGTTTATAAAGACCAAATTAAGCTAACGCTGCCTGCAGGCGTGAGCGCCGCACCTTTTACCTTTAGCCAAAAGCCAGTCTCCATCGACGATCCAACTTTTGGGCAAGTATTGGTATTTGACCAAGCCAATATGGTTGCTACTACCATTTTGAGTAGTAGTAATGGCAAGGCGATAAATAATGCCGCCGTGACGATAGGTTGGCAAGGCTGTGCCAAAGCGGGTCTATGCTATCCACCGGAGAAAATAAAAACCACAGTCAATATTGCTGCTGCGTCACAATCGGCAGCCAATAGTTCAAGTAGTACTGCTACAGGTTCTGCGAGCAATAACAGCAATGCAGAAACTGCGCAAGCCTCTACAGATGGGACAGTTACCAATAGTCTTGCTACAGAGCAAACTACGCCAGATGACGAGGTGATTGATTACGCTTTGTTAGATGACGAAGCATTAGATGCAGAGCTTGGTGCAATCAATACCATCTCTGGTGCCGATGAAGAAGTGGTAGGCGATAATGTCACAAGTGAAGCAGCGAACAATGACGCTGTCATAAATAATGCTGCTGCAACGAACAATACCGTTGTTGGCGATAATGCGATTGATAGCGACCCTTTTGGCTTAGCCTCGCATCCGTGGTTGGCATTGGTGTTATTGTTCTTGGCAGGATTGGGCTTGGCATTGACACCATGCGTGTTACCGATGCTACCGATTGTTGCCAATATCGTCGCGCGTGAAGACAATCCAACGGTAAAACGCGGTGTTATTTTAACGACCAGCTACGCTATTGGTGTTGCCATCGCTTATGGTATTTTAGGCGCGGTCATTGCGGTATTTGGCGAATCGTTAGGCATTATCGGTTGGCTACAAAATCCGATTATTTTAATTGGGTTTGCCATCGTTTTTGTCTTATTAGCCCTTTATATGTTGGGCGTATTTAGCATTCGTCTGCCGAGATTTATCAGTAGTAAAATGCAGGGTCTAAGCCAAGCGGGGGATAGCAAGCTTGGTAGTACGGGCGGCAGTTTAATTGCGGGATTCTTATCGGCGCTCGTGGTATCGCCTTGTGTTTCGGCACCCTTATTTGGGGCGCTGCTTGCTGTATCAACGATTGGAAGTCCATTACTTGGCTTTGCGGCTTTATTTATGCTCGGTTTTGGTTTATCAGCGCCGCTTATTTTAATCGGCGCGACCCAAGGTAAAATCATGCCAAAAGCGGGTGAGTGGATGAACTGGGTCAAGCAGGGCTTTGCTTTGTTGCTTTTTGCCGTGGCATTGTTATTAATTGAACGCGTCTTTATCTCGCCTGTGATGCTGATGGTTTGGGCGCTGTGGTTTATGGTCGTGGCGATGTGGGCGTGGAGCTGGCTAGGCAAAGGTCGGATGCTGACCCAAGCGCTAGGCTTAATCGCTGGTATTTGGGCGACGTGTTTAATCGTCGGCGCCGCATTGGGCAATGACGACAGCTTGCATCCGCTTGCCTCCCTAACTGCGGTTCCGGTGCTGCAGACAACTGCTGGTCAACCAGCCACCAGTAATGCAACCGATAAGACGGTCACGACGCTGGCTGAGTTAGATGCCATTGTCGCCGCCAATCCTAAAGTGCTGGTCGATGTCACCGCCGAATGGTGTATTGCATGCCGGACTATGGAGAAAAACTTATTTCATAATCGCCCTGCGCAAATGCAAGATTGGCAATTGGTCAGACTTGATATCACGGAGACTACGGCTGATTCAAAAGCAATCTTAGCGCGTTATAAACTATTTGGTCCGCCAGCATTGCTGTATTATCAAGACGGGCAATTGGTCAATCAGCAAGTGGGTGAAATCGGGCGCGCAGCGTTTGAGCAAACCTTAACCGCGCTAAATTAATCGTTTAAATGTAGATAAATTCCACATCATTTCTACCCATTAAAAAGCCAACGTCCTTTGATAATAGGACGTTGTCTTTTTCAATCTTACTAAATAGCCTTTTTAATATAGACGCTAAATCCTTGGTTTAACGTTATTTATTACTATTCATTTAACTACTTAACCCCAGTTCGGGATAAGCCACATTGTAACTCATTGATACTATTTACAATGTGGCTACCTGTCCCTGCTGAGGCATGTTTTTGATGGTGGGTTTATAGGGAAACCAGCAATAAGCAATCAAACCTGACAGCAAGTTTGTAATAAAACCCGTCACACTACGATGGCGTGAATGCTCAATCTGACACAAGTTTTTCAGCTCCCTAAACACCGTCTCAACCAAAGAGCGATGATTGAGTAGCGCCTCATCTATCGGCTTGAGTAATTGGGGTTTCATATTACGCCGAAGTTTGGTTATCAACGTGGTATCATTGTGTTTTGTGAGCCACTCGTTTAGGGCTTTACTGATATAGCCTCTATCCCCAAACACCTTGCCAAACACAGGCGTTGCCATATCCTTAACAGGCACTCTGTCATCCGTATTACCCGCAGTGACTTTAACAGATACAAGCTCGCCCTTATGATTGATAATGGCGTGCAGCTTAAAGCCATAGAACCAGCCCATGCTGCTTTTGCCTCGGGTTGCAAGTCCCTTAACGACTTTATGACGGTAGATACGCTTGTTATGACAAACTGCTATCTTGGTTGAATCAATATAGCTGATGCCCGTACAGTCGCCCATCATGCTTTGCAAGTAGCTGCACAGTGGCATGATACTGCGCGGCACAAGCTCTATAAATCGCGAGTAGCTCGGCAGATTTGGAAACGCCCGTTTCATCATGCCAAGCATGTGATGGTAGTAAAACGCCTTAAACTGTCGATACCGCAGTTGATGAAACAGTACCAAGATGGTCATAATCTCTGCTACACTTATCTGGCATGCTCTTAACCTTTGGTGTCCCGTTGCGATTAAATGAGCGTCAAACTCAGGTTTGAATTGCTGATAAAAGTCGTCAATATGGCAGTATAGTTCGGTTAGGTTGTCCATGTAAGAAGTCCTTGTTGTGAAGTTTGTCTTGGTAAACTCACTTTAGCAACTTCGGACTTCTTTTTTTATCTTTTTTTATCTTTTTTTTCAGCCTACTTTTTGAACCACTACCCGGATATAAATGTAACTATGAATAAAACAACTTTTAAAATATCGAAGATGGACTGCCCTTCGGAGGAAAACCTAATCCGAATGAAATTAGAGGGCCACTCGAATATTGAACATCTTGAGTTCGACATTCCTAACCGTCAATTAACTGTGTTTCATCATGACAATATAGAAGGGATAGAGACTGCTATTCATGACCTAAAATTAGGAGACACCCTACTCTCGACCGAAACCATTGACCCCTCTGATCCCAACAATAATTTTAAAATTGATGCTGACTCTAGTCACAAAAAAGATGCTGAGCAAAGAAAGCTACTATGGATAGTGCTGGTCATTAACTTTGCTTTCTTTATTATTGAAATGAGCACGGGACTGATTTCTCGTTCGATGGGGTTGGTCGCCGACAGCTTAGATATGTTAGCAGATAGCTTCGTGTACGGAATTAGCTTATTTGCGGTCGGTGGAACGGTCATTAAGAAAAAACGGATTGCTAGAATTGCCGGATATTTTCAAATTACGCTAGCGATTCTTGGTTTTTTAGAAGTACTAAGACGTTTCTTTGGCAATGAGCAGTTACCTGACTTTTCTACCATGATAGTCATATCGATTCTTGCGCTAATTGCAAACTTGATTTGCCTCTATTTACTACAAAAATCGAAAAGCAAAGAAGGAGAAGAAGCCCATATGCAAGCCAGTATGATTTTCACTTCAAACGATGTGATTATCAATTTAGGGGTAATTGTTGCAGGGATTTTGGTTAATTGGTTACACTCTAGTACGCCTGATTTGATTATTGGTAGCATCGTATTTGCTTTAGTTATTCAGGGCGCCTTTAGAATATTGAAGTTGAGTAAGTAGCTTAATTAAACCGCTAAGTGTAAAGTAACTGGGTTTGAAGCAAATAAACATCATAAGGATATGAGACCTCAAGCAATGATTGAACAAACTTTAAATCTAGTCACCACCAAAGACCATCAGCAAGTTGCCGTTTGGCGAATAATAGATGATGAAGTCTTTGATAAGAATCTGGGAGACCTTCCTAAATTTTGTGTAAGTATTTAATCTAAACGTCAGTTACACAGAATCTGGGATGGTCTCTTCAAGTCCTCACTAGCGCACCGATCATAGATAGAATATCTATGGTAAGTACATCATGAAGTACACTGTGGCTATCTCAGCAAGTTGAAACCTTAATACCATTAGCTCACAGCCAAGGGATGGTCTCTTCAAGTCCTCACTAGCGCACCGATCATAGATAGAATATCTATGGTAAGTACATCATGAAGTACACTGTGGCTATCTCAGCAAGTTGAAACCTTAATACCATTAGCTCACAGCCAAGAGTTCAAGTCCTCATTAGGGTACCATCCTTATTCCCATTATGGGTCTTATGCTAGATGGTTCGAGAACAAAAAAGTGCCATGTCGGTTGTGATACATTTTAGATGACTTATAGATAAACTACCTCAAAAACACAGCCTAATTATGAGCTGTGTTATAATTTGCCATTATAACACCAGCACATTGCTATCATCTCTCATTTATCTTTTATCCATTAAGACTCTCTTATGTCCAACTCTACATTTGATGCTCAAGCCATTTCTAACAGTTTACGTACAGCCAAGCACCAACCGCGTAAGCGCTTTGGTCAAAACTTCTTGCATGATACCAGCGTCATTCGCGAAATCGTGGAAAGCATTCGTCTCGAGCGCGATGACAATTTGATTGAGATTGGGCCTGGTATGGGCGCATTGACCGAGCCTTTATTGGCAGAAGTAGATGCGATGACAGTCGTAGAGTTGGATCGCGATTTGGCAGACAGCTTGCGCATTCGTATTGGTGCCAATAGCCATCCAAATTTTACGATTATTAAAGATAACGCCATGCATGTGGACTATCGTGAGCTTTACAGCGAGGAGCGCGGTAAGCTACGTGTCGTCGGGAACTTACCATATAACATCTCAACGCCTATTTTGTTTCATTTGCTTGAGTTTGCTGATGTCATTCAAGACATGCACTTTATGCTACAAAAAGAAGTGGTTGAGCGCATCACAGCCGACGTTGGTAGCAAAACTTACGGTCGTCTGTCTGTGATTATGCAGTATTACTGTGATACAGATTATTTGCTGACTGTGCCTCGCGGCGCTTTTAATCCACCGCCCAAAGTCACCAGTGCCGTTTTTCGCCTAACGCCGCATATTGACAAACCGATAGTAGCAGAGGATGAAGAGTATTTTGCCATTGTGGTACGTGAGACCTTTAACCATCGTCGCAAGACGCTTCGCGCTATCTTCAAAAAATCAACCTTGCTGCCGACGCTGAGTGAGGATGATTTTGCCGCTTGCGGTATCGACCCACAGGCACGTCCTGAGACGTTGAGCGTTACAGATTTTGTCAATCTAAGCAATCAGGCTCGTCAATAGACGTTTAATGTAAATAATGACCAATTATTATATAAAAATCATAGAGGGATTATGAGTTTTCGCCATCAATATGTCATTGGTGACCTACAAGGTTGCCACGCGGCTTATCTACAATTACTAAAGACATTAGATTTTGATCCTAATCAAGACAAGTTATGGTTCGCCGGTGATTTGGTAGCGCGTGGTGAGGACTCATTAAATACCTTACGCGACGTCAAAGCGTTGTGTGAGCAGGGCGCTGCAGCAACGGTATTAGGCAATCATGATATCAATTTAATTGCAGTCTGGCGCGGCGCTGCAAAACTCAAGAGCAAAGACAAAACTGCGCCAATTTTTGCAGCGGATGACTGTGATGAATTGCTTGAGTGGTTACGCAGGCAGCCGATATTGGCGTATCCAGATGAGCATACGGTGTTGGTACATGCAGGGATTCCACCACATTGGAGTATTGAGGCAGCAGCAACATATGCAAAAGAGCTAGAATCGCAGCTGCAAGGGAGCTTAGAGCAGCTTGATGAACTACTGCCAAATCTCTATAGTAAAAAAGCCGATAAATGGCATTCAGGTATTGAAGGCTTTACCAGAATGCGAGCAATTGCCAATTACTTTACTCGTATGCGCCTGTGTCAGCAGGATGGTTTGCTTGAGTTTGATTTTAATGCTGGGCTAGATGAGCCTATGCCAACCGATTTTTTACCATGGTTTGAGTGGCAAGTACCGCGCACGCGTAAGATACTATTTGGTCATTGGGCCGCGCTACAAGGCGAGATTGATTTACCACATGCGCGTGCACTCGATGGTGGGTGTGTATGGGGCAACTGTCTGTTGGCGTATCGTCTCAGCGACGGCAAGGTAATAGCCTCAAGTGCACAGTGCCCGAGTTCATAACGTAGGCTACAAATACCCGGACTACAAATACCTTAGTATAAAAGCCTAAATAATCTTTTTAAATAGGTCCGCAAAAGCCGTCTGTTTCAAGTGGGCTATTGATTAATTAACAGCCCTGTTTTGATGGTTCTACTGAGATATACTCAGATGATTGAGTTATGCTCAAATGATTCATAAGGTGTCTAACTGAGTCATTAAGGAATAACGTCGTACCTGAATAATAGGACAGCGGCGGTTGACGCGACCAGTAGCCCAAGAAATATAAATAATAAGATAGGGGCTGTAGTAGATAAGGATTAAATATCACACCATTTTCTCAGGAATTTTAGCTGATTAGATGGTGAACCATAGTTAAATCTAAACTCACATTCTTTTAAAAATAAATGGAAGTTCTTCTTATC